>JBBIGW010000019.1:0-35040 GCA_037447355.1 Bacteroidia bacterium
GATTAAGCAATGCCGGGAAGCATTTTCCGTATTTCTCTACCCGATCATCCGCCCGCGGGGAGGCGATTTCCTGTATACAGAAGAAGAATTTTCTATTATGCTGCAGGATGTGAAATTGTGTAAGGAGCTGGGTTGCGACGGGGTGGTTATTGGGATGCTGAGACAGGATGGCCGTATTGATATACAACGTTCAGCAAAACTGGTGGAGACCGCCTATCCATTGGGAGTGGCTTATCACCGGGCATTCGACCGTTGCCTTGATCCTTTTGAAGCGCTGGAGCAGCTGGTGCAAATCGGCTGTGAGCGCATCCTTACATCTGGACAAATGCCCACTGTGAGTGAAGGGGCGGACCTCGTAACGGAATTAAATAAAAGAGCGGACGAAAGGATTATCATCATGCCGGGCAGCGGTTTACGCAAAGAAAATATCAAATGGCTGGCAGAGAAAACAGGCTGCCGGGAATTCCACTCTTCCCTCCGCGGTAAAAAAACATCTGAAATGGCATTCATTCACCCGGGCTTTGCCGGATCGGCAGAAAGCTATACGAACAATGCGATTGATGCGGAGGAAGTGAGGGTATTACGGATGAACCTGGCTTAGTTGGTTAAATGAAAGTAAGTCCGCTGATAAAAAGAGGGCTGTATCAACCGATACAGCCCTCTTTTACATTATGAATTTGCGTTACGTTCCGGACTTAGTTAAAGATATAACGCACACCCACCTGCATCTGCCATCTTGAACCGATACCGGTACTGTTCTGGAAAGTACTGGTCAGCGGGATCTGGTTGGTTGCATCCAGGTAAGGATAGCTGAATACCGGTTTGCCGGCATTGGCGCCAACGGTTTCCACCCGCTTGAAGTTCAGCAGGGAGGTACGGTTGGTGATCCTGGAAATACCCCAGTTCTTGTTCAGCAGGTTACCAAAGTTGAAGATATCCATGGTAAAGCGAAGGGTATTGGTATTCTTGCCTGCTTTCACCATGAAGTCCTGGGTAAAGTTCAGGTCCAGCCTTTTGTAGAAGGGCAGGAGCAAGCCGTTCCTTTCTGCATATTTACCTCTCCGGGTGCTCAGGTAAGGATCCTGGTTGATATAGGTGTTCAGCTGGCCCCAGATGATGCTGGCAGTACGGGGATCCGAGCCATTCACGGTTTCCAGTACAATGTCGGACTGGTCTTTCGGTATATATACCAGGTCATTGGTGGTAAGACCATCACCATTCAGGTCGCCGTTATAAGTATAGCTGGCGGTACCGCCATTGGCTCCTTCGAAGGTAAAGCCAAGTGAAGTGGCGAAATATTTCGCATATTCAAAACGGTAATAAGCGGCAGCTATCACGCGGTGCGGCTGGTAGAAGTTAGAGAAAGATACGGCTTCTGCATTCGGATCGCCGGATACCGCACGGTCTCTCCAGATGGATTGGGCAATAGAGCCCCCGTCATTTACAGAACGGCTGTTGCCATAGGTATAAGCCACCATGGTGTACAGGTTCTTTACATTACGCTGCAGTTGCAGGGTAACATTATACGTGGACCCTTTAGACGTATTCGTCATCAGGATCGCGTCACTGATATTGGGATTGCTGGCAGAAACACCACCGGCTCCGCTGTAAATTTTAGTAGAGCTGTAACGGATGCGTTTGTCAGAACCCGCCAGGGCTGTTCCGGTGGAAGGCAGGTTGATATTCTGGTGATATACCGCGTTAATATCTTTGGAAAAGATACCTTCCAGTGTCGCTGTGATATCCCAGGGAAGTTTGTGGTCAACCGCAATATTGCTGCGGAACAGTTGCGGAAATTTGAAATTTTTATCCGTAACGGCGAGGTTATAGCTGGTATTGGCCACCCCGTTGGAGGGACGGTAGGCGTTTACATCTGCACTGAAAGCTACTCCGCCTGTATTTACGAATGAACCGAAGTCAACCCCGTTGTTGCTGGCCTGGTTGCTGATCCAAACAAAAGGAGGCGCACCGGCGAATACGCCGATACCACCACGTACCTGTGTTTTCTTATCACCTTTTACATCCCAGTTAAAACCGGCACGGGGGCTCAGCAGGACGGAAGTCCCGGGGGCTTCCCCTGTTTTGATCTTCTGCCCGTCGCGGTAAGTCAGCGCGTCTGCATTGGTATTGGCAATGAAGTTTTGTTTGAAAATGGGGATGTCTGCACGGATACCGTAAGTAACAACCAGGTTATTATTCACGTTCCATTTGTCCTGGGCAAAGAACCCGAGTTGGAATGTGGATACATCGGCATAAGGGAATTCACCATTCTTACGGGCGGAATAACGCAGTTCATACCGGGTGGCATTGGCGGCGCCGTTGTTCACACTGTTGTAAAAATCGTTCAGGCTGGCGAACCGGTAAGCGCCATAATAGTTAGGCGCAAAACCATTCTGGAATTTATTGTACGTGTTTTGGGTACCGAAAGTGAAAGTATGGTTTCCTTTATACAGCGTTACAATATCATTCAGCTGCCAGGTGTTGGTGCTGAGTTTATTGAAAGCGGTAAAGGGTTCAAAACCGAAAGCAGTAAAGGAACTTCCGGCACCATTTTCAATATCCACCAGCGGGAAGATACCGCCGGGGCTGCTGCGGAAGTCACGGAGGCGGTTGAAGCCTACCTGCAGTTTATTGGACAGCTTGTTGCTGAAGCGGCTGTTCAGCTCGGCGATCACAATATGGAAATTGTTGTTGATTACATACGAAGAGGAGAAGAACGGCATGGCCGTAGTGCTGGGCTGACGGTTATTACTCGGCGCACCGCTGTTGCTCGGGGGCACATTGCGGTAAGACTTCATGTAATAATAGTTCACATTCAGCGTATGTTTCTTATTGATATTATAATCAAAACGGGTGGTTACTTTATCACTGTATGTATCGAATGTATAATTCTCATAAGCACCGGTTTCGTAACCGAATTTGGATTTCAGGAAGGAGGACAGGGCATCGAGATCTTCCGCTTTGGCTTGTGAAATCCCCACACCGGAAGAGCCGTTCCGGCTGGCTACCAGGCTGGTGGCCGGTGTACTTACTCTTTCCTGTTCACCACTGATAAAGAAAAACAGTTTGTTCCGGATGATGGGGCCACCCACACTCAGGCCACGGTTGTTGAAATCAAATTGTTGTTTGGCCAGTTTGGCAGGGCCTACTTTTAAACCGGTCAGCCCGGGGCTTTTCCAGTAACTGTAAACCGTTCCTTTTACCTGGTTGGTACCGCTTTTGGTAACGGAGTTGATACCGGCACCGGTGAACCCGCCCAGGGTTACATCATAAGGAGCGATGTTTACCTGGATCTGGTCCAGTGCGTCAATGCTGATGGGCTGGGAATTGGTCTGACCACCCAGTCCGGCAGCGAGGCCGAATGTGTTGTTAAAGGAGGCACCGTTTACAGTCAGGTTGTTGTACGAGTTGGCGCGGCCCGCAAAACTGCTGGTACCATACGTGGCATTGCTGTTAGCGGTGGGAGTAAGACGGGTAAAGTCATTGATACTCCTGTTGATGGTCGGCAGCCGTTCAATCTGCTGGCGGTTTACCACTTCCGCGGAACCGGTCCTGGATTTATTGAACACTTTGTCTGAACGGGTGGCAGTTACCACAACTTCTTTCAGGTCAGTGGTGGTGGAAACCAAACCGAAATCGGCCTTATAGGACTGGCCGAGCAGCAGGAAGATATCAGTTTGTTTTTCTTCTTTAAAACCGACATAGCTTGCTGTGACTTCATAAGGGCCGCCTACACGCAGGTTAGCCAGGTTGTACCGGCCGTCTTTGCGGGTGGTGGTGGTATACTTTGTACCGGTGGGCTGGTGAATGGCAGTAATCGTTGCCCCGATCAGCGGGGTGGCATTTTTTTCAGTGATGATCCCCTGGATCTCAGCTGTGGTTTCCTGTGCCTGCAGGCCAAGTCCAAGGCCCGATAGCAACAGGAGCAGTAGATTTAAGAATAAGCGCTTCATAAACAGATAAAAAATTGATGAAGCGCAAAGGTGCTGTACCGGTATTGTGTTTCCAGCACACGAATGTTACCAAATTATTAACGACGGGGCAATGGTGGAAAAAAAGCCTGATTCCTTGAAAAATCAGGCGGCAGGAATTTTTTTATTCAGAATATTTATAATATAATCCGCGCTACAGGTTCATTGTTTTCATGTATGCTGCATCTGTTTTGGCCGCATCCAGTGAACTGCCATTCGGATAAGCTTCCTGTTCCACGATAAAGTACTGCATCCCGTTTTCTTTTGCTGTATTCAGCATTTTATTCCAGTCAATACTGCCCGTACCCAGATCAACGGAGTTCTTACCGTTGTCTGTTCCCGGGTTCCTGCTCCGGTCCTTTACATGGCAGAGCCGGAAACGGTCTTTGTATTTTTTAAACCAGGCCTCCGCATCCATACCGGCCGCTACCACCCAGTAAATATCCATTTCAAAATCCACCAGGGCCGGATCGGTTCCGGTCATCATCACATCCTGGGGCAACTGGCCGTCCAGCATTTTAAATGAGTAATCATGGTTATGATAGGCGAAGCGAATCCCGTTCTTTTTACAGATTTCTCCTTTCTGGTTGAATTCATCCGCAAAGCGCTTAAAGTCATCGAGTGATTTTTGCGGCCCTTTCCAGGGACAGACCAGGTAATTCATACCAATCGCCGCGGCTTCAGCAGCTTTTCTTTCAAAATCTGTCTGGATATCACAATGGGAAGATATGATACGTAAACCCAGGTCATCCATATATTTTTTGAAATCAGTATGACCCATACCCCAGAACATGCCCTGCTTGCCCTCGTAGCTTTCGATCTGTTTGTACCCAAACGAAGCCAGTTGCTTCAGGATTCCTTTGGGGTCCCCGGGCAGTACATCACGCAGGGTGTATAATTGAATGCCAAATTCACCCGCAGGGTTATTGGCGTTTCCACAGGCAAATAAGGAAGTTCCGGTCAGGCTGCACAGGGCCAGCCCCGCCGTAGTCCCGCCGGTAATTTTGATAAAATGTCTTCTGCTGTATTGCATATAAATTTTTTTTATTCAGCCCAGGCTTTATCGCCTTTTACATAGGGGTAAAACCCGTCGTATTTACCCGGTACCGGTATATGGCGAAGGGTTTCGGTCATTCCTGTTTTGGAAGTAAAGAAACCCCAGAGCGTAAGTTGTTTCATCAGGGTATAATAATGGGGCGGCTCACCAATGAATTCTTTTTTTGCAGCTTCGGCGGCTTCCCGTTTCGCTTTTTCGGCTTCGTCTTTTCGCTGGTTAAATGCTTTGGCTTCTTTTTCCAGGCTAACCAGCAGTTCATGCCGCTGCTCCGGGCTGCAATCCATGAATTCTTTCTGGTGCATTTTTTTGCAGGCTTCTTCCAGGGCGGGAATACCATTCATAAAAGCCTGTTGCTCCTTCTCGGTATAGCAATCCGTGATCATCACTTTCATGAATTCACCGATCATCGCCGCTTTGGCGCCGGGTGTGTTCGTGGCCGGGAGGATCGTCTCCCCGATCTCATCCAGTAGGGAAATATGGGCAGCAGTGAACCCGGCATCTGCCTTCGCACCGGTTTTACAGCCGGTTAAAAAAACTTCACCCCCGATTACCACACCCCCGGTTAGAAGGGCAATTGTTTTTAATAATTCGCGTCTGTCCATTGGAGCATATTTAGAGGTTGTCTATAGATTTCCTTTTTTTAATTCGTTTACGGCAAAATCCGCTGCCCGGGCTGTCATGGCCATATAGGTCAGTGATGGATTTACACAGGATGCACTGGTCATGCAGGCACCATCCGTAACAAATACATTCGGTGCCTCCCATACCTGGTTATGACCGTTCAGTACGGAGGATTTCGGGTCGCGTCCCATACGGGCGGTGCCCATTTCATGGATACCCATGCCCACTTCGTAACCATGGTCATAGGTTTCCACATTTTTCACCCCGGCAGCTTCCAGCATTTCTTTGGCGTCATTCATCATGTCAACCCGCATTTTTTTCTCATTTTCCTTGATCTCCACATCCATATTCAATACGGGCAATCCCCAGGCATCCTTTACATTTTTATTGAGGGTGATCCGGTTTTCATGATAGGGGAGCATTTCACCAAAGCCCATGATACCGATATGCCAGTTTTCATCCGGGACACTTAAAGCATCTTTCAATCCGGCACCGATTGTAAACTCGGCCACTTCCACTCCGCGCCCCCTACCGGCGCCACCCTGGTAACCAAAGCCACGGATATAATCCCGCTTATCACTATGGATATTGCGGAAACGCGGCACATAAACCCCGGTGGGTCTCCGGCCATATACATATTTATCACTGTATCCTTCCGCTGTTCCGCCGGCTCCGCAGCGGAAATGATGATCCATCACGTTATTCCCCAGTTCCCCGCTGCTGCTGCCCAGTCCCTCCGGCCAGATATCCGTTGCCGAGTTCATCAGCACCCAGGTGGAGTTAAAAGCGGAAGCACAGAGGAAAATAATTTTTGCTTTGAACTCGTAGGTTTTTTTATCCGTGGCATCCACAACTTCCACACCAGTGGCTTTCTTTTTGTCTTTATCGTACAACAGTTTTGATACAATGGAGAAAGGACGCAGGGTCAGGTTACCCGTTTTCATGGCAGCCGGCAGGGTAGCGGATTGTGTACTGAAATAGCCTCCAAAGGGACAACCTCTCCAGCAGCGGTTGCGGTACTGGCAATTGGTCCGGTCATGGTGCGGCTGTGTGATATTGGCGCTGCGGCCAATGATCATGTGACGGGTATCCTTGTAAAAGGCTTTGATTTTCGCAGCCACGTCTTTCTCCACGCAATTCAGTTCCATCGGGGGCATATAGTCTCCATCGGGCAAAACATCCAGTCCGTCCTTATTGCCCTGTATACCGGCAAAGCGTTCCGCATAACTGTACCAGGATGCCATATCCTCGTAACGGATCGGCCAGTCGGTACCATGGCCATCTTTCAGGTTTGCTTCAAAGTCCCATTTATTAAGCCGGTAGCTCTGTCGTCCCCAGGTCAGGGAGCGGCCGCCCACCTGGTAACCCCGGAACCAGGAAAAGGGTTTTGTTTCGGTATATGGACATTCTTTGTCTTTCACCCAGTAATCGAGGACTACTTCGTTCAGGGGATAATCCCTTTTCAGTACGGGGTAGTCATTGACCATCTGCCGCGTGGGTATTAATCCCCGGTGGGGAAATTCCCAGGGTTCTTTGGCGGCATTCACATAATCCTTGATATGCTCGATATTGCGTCCCCGTTCCAGCAGGAGAACTTTCAGCCCTTTTTCCGTTAGCTCTTTCGCCGCCCAGCCACCGCTGATCCCCGATCCCACCACAATTGCATCATACTGATTGTCTGCCATCGATTAAAATTTACTGTTTTTATTATTTTAATTCCATCAAGCGATATAAAAAGGCTCTTCTCCAGATAATAATCATGTCCATTTCTCACAGCTCATAGTCATACATCACAAATCCTGACTGCATTCTTTAGTGCCGCGATCTTATCCTTTTTTTCTTTCCCGGTGGGGATGAATTCCTGTGCCACATAGCCTTCATGTCCCGTTGCCAGGATGGCACCCATAATTGCCGGGTAAAACAATTCCTGCGTATCATCTATCTCATGCCGCCCCGGTACCCCGGCTGTATGGTAATGACCAAAGTATTCGTGGTGATCATTGATCGTGCGGATTACATCTCCCTCATTGATCTGCATGTGGTAAATATCATAGAGCAGTTTGAAATTGGGAGAGCCGGTCATTTTACAAAGCGCTACGCCCCACGCACTTTTATCGGCCATATAATCTTTATGGTCCACCTTGCTGTTGAACAATTCCATCTGGAGGGTCACCCCGTTTTGCTCTGCCAGCGGGAGAACCTGTTTTAATCCTTCCGCGCAGTTCTTCATCCCGGTCTCATCATCCATTCCGTTGCGGTTCCCGCTGAAACAGATCAGGTTTTTATAGCCCGCTTTTGCCACCAGGGGAATGGCTTCGGTAAAATCCCGGATGAGCCAGCTATGATTGTTTTTATTATTCCAGCCCTCGGTCAGGCTGATCCTGCCGGCGGTATAGCACATGGAGCAGGTGATGCCCTGTTGCTGTACAGTGGGCCAGTCTTTGGGAGCCAGCAGGTCGATCGCGTTAAAACCGATTTTTTTCACGGTATGGCACAATTCATCCAGCGGCATAAAATTATAGGTCCAGTAACAGACGGAATGATGGATATTCCCTTTGAGGGCCTCGTGATCTTCCCGGCGGCGGCCTGCAAATGAACTCAATGACGAGAAGGCGCCGGCCGCCAGTGAGCCGGCCGCCAGTTGTTTCAGTACTTCACGTCGTGAACTTCGTTTTTTCATATGCCTTTTTTACAGTCAGGATTTAGTCACTTTTTCATCCTTAAAAAACAGGAAGAATAAAACCAGTACGGCTGCTGCAATTGCAGACGGGATCAGCCAGATCATTTTATAGTCAAAGCCATCAGCTGTTTTATAGCTATCCGTGATCATACCCGCCACCTTAAACCCGATCAGCATACCCACTCCGTAGGTAGCCAGCGTAATCAGGCCCTGGGCGGCGCTTTTAAACTGTTCTCCCGCTTTTGAATTCGTATATATCTGGCCGGATACAAAAAAGAAATCATAACAAATACCATGGAGGGCAATTCCCGCCAGCAGCATAAAGCTCAGGCTGCCGGCATTTCCATAGGCAAAGAGCAGGTAACGGAGTGCCCAGGCCAGCATTCCCACCAGGATTGTTTTCTTGAAACCAAAACGGGTAAAAAAGACCGGGAGTGCCAGCAGGAATAAAACCTCTGAGGCCTGGCCGATGGTCATTTTTCCGGTCGGGTTTGCCATGCCGATATTGGTGAGAAAAGGATTGGTATTCTGGTAATAGAATGCAAGGGGAATACAGATTGCCACAGAAGCCAGGAAGAATACCAGGAAGTTTTTATCCTTTAATAATTTCAATGCATCCAGTCCGATTATTTGGCCGAGGCTGATTTTCTCCCCGGCTTTTTTGGTAGGAGGGGTCTTAGGCAGGGTAAAACTCAGCAAACCTAATACCAGGGCTGCGGTACCAGACAGAAGGAACGTGTTTTTCAGCATTCCGTTGGCAATATTTTCTTTTGCATCCCAGTGAAACAGGTAGCTGATCAGCAGGCCGGCCACGATCCAGCCAATGGTACCCCATACCCGGATGCCGGAAAAATCTTTTTCAGGTTTTTTCATCTGGTTAAAAGATACGGAGTTGACGAGGGCGAGAGTCGGCATATACAATATCATATAGGCAAATACATACGGATAGAAAACACCGATCGAATCGGATGTATACATCTGGTACATCAGCAATGCACCGGCAATATGCAGCACGCCGAGTATTTTTTCAGCATTGAAAAAACGATCTGCGATCAGGCCGATAATAAAAGGAGCTATAATCGCGCCCCAGGATTGGGTGGAAAAAACATCCCCGATCCGGGCACCATCGGCCTGCAGGTTCGTTCCTAAAAATGTCCCCAGTGTTACAAACCAGCCTCCCCAGATAAAAAATTCAAGAAACATCATAACGGATAACTGGATGCGGGTTGCCGGTTTCATATGAAAGCCTGTTTGGTGAATCGTTAGTTTTACAAAAATGAGTTCGAAAAACTAAATGTACTATTTTTAACCACATATTGGTTTACCGTAAATCCAAATTTTACCCGGTAAACAATCTCTTTATTCACATTATTCAACTCAAACGTTTGCGATGGGAAAAAGAAAATTAAGAATGGCCATGATCGGTGGCGGTATGGATGCCTTTATCGGTGCAGTGCACCGCCTGGCCCTGAATATGGACGGGCAGGTGGAACTGGTAGCCGGCGCCCTGAGTGTAAATCCCGAACTGGCCCGCGAATCGGGCCGGCAGCTCTTCCTGCCCGAAGACCGCATTTATACAGATTATAAAACGATGCTGGAAAAAGAAGCCGCAATGCCCGCGGATCGGCGGGTTGATTTTGTTACGATCGTTACACCCAATTTTGTACATTTTGATCCGGCCATGATGGCGCTGGATAAAGGATTCAATGTGGTAATCGAAAAACCCATCACGTTCTCATTGGAGGAAGCAAAACAGTTAAAAGCAAAACTGGCGGAAACCGGGCTGACCTTATTGCTTTGTCATACCTATACGGGTTATCCCATGGTGAAGCAGGCGAAACGGATGCTGCACAGCGGGGCGCTGGGAAAAATCAGGAAAGTATACGTGGAATACCCGCAGGGCTGGCTCAGCACTTTTCTCGAGAAAACAGGTCAGGCACAGGCCGCCTGGCGTACGGATCCGAAGAAAAGCGGCAAGGCCGGTGCTATGGGAGATATTGGAACCCAT
Source organism: Bacteroidia bacterium (assembly GCA_037447355.1). Lineage (GTDB taxonomy): Bacteria > Bacteroidota > Bacteroidia > Chitinophagales > Chitinophagaceae > JJ008. Next base: position 10,338 of record JBBIGW010000019.1, read on the forward strand.
GCGTTCAACCTGGCAGAATATGTGACCGGGCTAAAAGTAACCAGTATCTGCTCCAATGTAAATACCGTGGTGGAAGGCCGTATGCTGGATGATGACGGAGCCGCGTTTCTTCGTTTTGAGAATGGCGCCACCGGTGTGCTGATGGCCACGCAGATCGCGGCGGGGGAGGAGAACAATGTCAGGATTAGGGTCTATGGGGAAAAAGGCGGGCTCGAATGGAAACAGGAAGACAACAATACACTGCTTGTAAAATGGCTTGATAAACCAGCTGAAATCTTCCGGGCTGGTACGGGCTACCTGGATTCATTTGCCAGTCATAATTGCCGCACACCGGCCGGTCACCCCGAGGGATTCCTGGAAGCCTTTGCCAATCTCTACCGCAATTTTGTACTCACGGTGCGTGCCCGGATAAATGGAGAAACGCCCAAACCAGAATGGCTCGATTTTCCCGGGGTGGAAGAAGGAATAAGGGGTATGGCCTTTATTGAAAAGGTGATTGAATCCGGGACCTCGGACCAGAAGTGGACGAACTTTATTGTATAATATTTTTCGCAAACCAATACCAAATAGATGACTACTATAAAAGGCCCCGGTATCTTCCTGGCCCAGTTCATGGGAAATGAAGCGCCGTTTAATAATTTAAAATCGCTTTGCCTCTGGGCGGAGTCACTCGGATTTAAAGCGGTTCAGATACCCACCTGGGATTCCCGTTGCATTGACCTGCAAAAAGCAGCGGAAAGCAAGACCTATGCCGGGGAGATCAAAGGGATCGTGAATGACTGCGGACTGGAAATTTCGGAACTCTCCACCCACCTGCAGGGACAACTGGTGGCGGTTCACCCGGCTTATGATGCGCTCTTCGACGGATTTGCGCCTGCACCTCTCCGTGGGAACCCGAAGGCCCGGACCGAATGGGCGATCCAGCAATTAAAATATGGAGCGAAAGCTTCTCAAAACCTGGGACTCACTGCTCACCCGACTTTCAGTGGTTCCTTGTTGTGGCATACTTTTCATCCCTGGCCCCAGCGCCCGGCCGGTCTTGTGGAAGAGGGATTCCGGGAATTGGGAAAAAGGTGGACCCCGCTCCTGGACTATTTTGATGAATGCGGGGTGGATATCTGTTATGAGATCCACCCGGGGGAAGATCTCTTTGACGGAACAACTTATGAAATGTTCCTTGCTGAAGTGAAAAACCATCCCAGGGCCTGTTTATTGTATGACCCCTCGCATTTTGTATTGCAGCAACTCGACTATATCCAGTATATCGATTTTTACCATGAACGGATCCGGGCCTTTCATGTCAAGGATGCGGAATTCAATCCCACCGGCCGGCAGGGTGCTTTCGGCGGGTACCAGGACTGGGTCAACCGGGCCGGCCGTTACCGTTCACCCGGCGACGGGCAGGTGGATTTTAAAACCATTTTCAGCAAGCTAACCCAGTATGATTACCCGGGCTGGGCGGTGATGGAATGGGAGTGCTGTATCAAACACCCGGAAGACGGGGCGAGGGAGGGGGCCGAATTCATTGCGAAACACCTGATCCGGGTAACGGAAAGGGCCTTCGATGATTTCGCTTCCGGCGGAACGGATGAAAAAGCCAACCGGAACTTGCTCGGTTTGGATTAAAGACTAATTTCGTTTAGCAAAAAAAATATTTACTGAAAAAATGGATTCCATTATGAGAAAAACTGTTTTAACCTTGTTCGTATTGTCCTTACTGGTTGCCTGTGGAGGAGGAGATACCGGCTCCGGTACAAACCCTGTTGCCGCACCGGAAAAGCCAAAGGATCCGGCCTATCAGAAAGGACTTGAACTGGTGGCTAAAAGCGATTGCTGACCTGCCATTAAGATTGAAGAAAAACTGACCGGCCCCAGTTATAAAGACGTAGCCGGAAAATACAAAGGGGCGACTCCGGAAAAAATCACGGAACTGGCTCAGAAAATCATCAAAGGCGGAACTGGTAACTGGGGTACGGTCATCATGATCCCGCACCCGTCGGTCACACAGGAAGATGCAGAGGCTATGGTAAAGTATATTCTTTTATTAAAATAATACAGCAATGAAAAATTGGATCATCAGCACAGCGGCTGCTCTCGCGGCTTTTTCCTGCAACAACAGCAGTGATAACGGGAAAAAAGCGGCAGCAGACAGCCTGGGAACCAAAAAGGTTGCTGCCGCCAACCAGTTGACCGCTGAACAGCAGAATGAAGGATGGCAATTACTGTTCGACGGGCAAACCACAAAGGGCTGGCATAAGTACGGGGGGAAACCTGTGGGCAGTGCCTGGAAAACCGCTGACGGCACCCTGTATCTTGATACCACGATCAAAAAAGACTGGCAGGTCATGGACGGCGGGGATATTGTAAGTGATTCCTCTTTTGAAAATTTTCACCTGAAACTGGAATGGAAGATCGCCAAAGACGGAAACAGCGGGATCATGTTCTATGTGCATGAGGATACAACGAAATACAAATGGCCCTGGGAAACTGCCCCGGAAATGCAGGTGCTGGATAATAATGGGCACCCCGATTCAAAGATCGTTAAACACCGGGCAGGGGACCTGTATGACCTGATTTCTTCTGCGAAGGAAACGGTGAAGCCGGCCGGGGAGTGGAACCAGGTGGAAATAAAATGCCTGGATGGTAAGCTTGATTTCTGGCTGAACGGGGAGAATGTGGTCAGCACGCGGCTCTGGGACGATGCCTGGAAAAAGTTAGTGGCGGGAAGTAAATTTTCAAAGATGCCCGATTTCGGAACCTATAAAAGGGGTAAGATCGCGCTGCAGGATCATGGTAATACGGTCTGGTACCGCAATGTAATGATCCGTAAGTTATAATGCTTGGGCATATATTTTTGCAAAGGCTGTCCTCCGGGCAGCTTTTTTGTTTTGCAGGTTCCTTAATCTGCAAGAGTGAAAATTGCAGGAGCGTTTACATTGTGTGGAATGTCTTATAATCTTTGCGGGCAAAAAACAGGCGGGTACTAATTATCTCCGGGTTTTACATTGATCCGTGAAGGCCAGGGCATAGAAAGTATTCGCGTGCCACAAAAAAAAGCTGCCCCGGAAACGGAGCAGCTAAACAATTTTCAGGAATGCTTCTTGTCACGCTGAGTAGCCAGCCTTTGCTCAAACCCAATCCTGCCCGCAAAATAATAAGGAAAATTCATAGTCATGTTGAGTAGCCAGCCTTGCATCGTCATGTTGGGTAGCTGGCTTTTGAATAAACTCAAACCCGCCTGCAAAATATTAAGGAAAATGTCTTGTCATATTGAGTGACCAGCCTTGCCTTGTCTTGCTTGTCATGCTGAGTAGCCAGCCTAAGATTACACCCGTTTTTTACCGTAAAGAACGAGGCTGGCGTATCGAAGCATGACTCCCGTTATTCCACTTTCGCGATCTTCAGCACATTGGTTGGCAGGTGAAGGTGGATGGGTGTACTGCCCGTACTCACCACCACATCCCCGTTCTGCACAAAACTTCTTTCTTTCAGGATATCGATCTGGTCAGAGAAGATATCATCCAGGCTTTCTTCCTCATCATAATGGAAGGCCCGCACGCCCCAGCTCAGGCTAAGCTGGTTTACCAGCGAGCGGATCTTGGTAAAAATATACAGGTGCGCTTTCGGGCGGTAACTGCTAAGCATAAAACCCGTGTACCCGCTTTGGGTCATACCGATCAGGGCATCTGCGTTTACATCTTCGGCGAGTTTACAGGCATTATAGCAGATTGCGTCACTCAGGAAGGAAGGGGAATGGGATTGGGGCTTCAGCATTTCTTCCCGGTTATAATCATAGGCTTTGGACTCCACTTCCAGGATAATCTTGGTCATGGTTTCCACCACCAGTTTGGGATATTTACCGGTAGCGGTTTCCCCGCTCAGCATCACCGCATCGGTACCTTCCAGTACGGCATTGGCCACATCGGTGATCTCGCTCCGGTTGGGTTTGGTCCGGTCGATCATGCTCTCCATCATCTGGGTGGCCACGATCACGGGTTTGGCCCGGTGAATACATTTTTTAATAATATCCTTTTGAATCAGCGGAACCGCTTCCACCGGCAGTTCCACGCCGAGATCTCCGCGGGCGATCATGATCCCGTCACTTTCAACAATAATATCCCGCAGGTTGACAATGGCCTGTGGCATTTCTATCTTGGCAATTACTTTAGCGGAATGCCCGTATTTTTTGATCCGTTGCTTCAGACCCGTGATGTCTTCCGGGTTTCTTACAAAAGACAGGGCCACCCATTCCACTTCTTTTCCCATGATAAATTCCAGGTCGGCCAGGTCTTTCTCTGTAAGGGAGGGGAGGGAGATTTTGGTATCAGGCAGGTTAACCCCTTTTTTGGGGAGGAGGGTTCCGCCCAGGGCTACTTCCACTTTTACATCGCGGTCAGCAGTGATCTCTTTTACGACCACTTCTAATTTCCCGTCATCGATCAGGATCTTTTCCCCTACGCGTACATCGGAATGCAGGTCGGGGTAAGACACATAGATCCGGTCCCGGTTACCGACCACTTTCTGATTGGTGAAAGTGAGGATGTCTCCCTCATTGATCTCGAGGGAACCGCCTTCCAGGTCACCCACCCGCAGTTTGGGACCCTGCAGGTCGGCCAGGATCGCGATATTATAAGGCTCCGATTTATTGATTTTGTGAATGAGGTCAATAATTTTCGCCTTGTCCTCATGCGAACCATGGGAAAAATTCAGGCGGAATACATTGACACCGGCTTTTACCAGTTCCAGCAATTTTTCATACGTATCACAGGCCGGGCCCACAGTGGCCACGATCTTTGTCCGTTTGTAAGCATGCTGCCTTCCGGCTTCCTTATCAAAATTTTTATGCAGGTATTTATCTAAGTTCTTTGTCATAAGTGGCGTTCATTAGTTGGAAGTGCGGGCAGGTATGCAGCAAAGATTAACTGGCGAGAATCTTCACGATCTTGAGCCATTCGTCGCTGATCTTCCCTTTATTCTTGACCGCTGTTTCCAGGGGAATATAATTCATCTTGTTATTCTGAATTCCTACAAAAACATTGTGACGGCCTTCCATCAATGATTCCACCGCATGGTACCCCATCCGGCTGGCGATCAGCCGGTCCATACAACTGGGTGCGCCTCCCCGCTGGATATGTCCAAGGATACATACCCGGATCTCCGCTTTGGGCAAACGTTCCTGCAGTACTTTCTGCACTTCATTGGCACCCCCAAAATCATCTCCCTCGGCCACCACGATCAGGTTCACCATTTTCTTCCTTTTCTCTTTTTCCTGCAGGGATTCAATGATACTGTTCATATCGGTTTTCCGCTCGGGGATCAGGATGTTTTCCGCCCCCGTGGCGATACCGCTGTGCAGGGCGATATACCCGGCATCACGACCCATTACTTCAATGATAAAGATACGGTCATGCGCGTCCATGGTATCCCTTACTTTATCAATGGCTTCCACAGCGGTGTTTACCGCGGTATCAAAACCGATGGTGAAGTCGGTACCCGAAATATCTTTATCAATGGTGCCCGCCAGTCCCACGCAGGGGATATCGAATTCCTGGCTGAATTTCACCGCGCCGCGGAAGGAGCCGTCGCCCCCGATGATCACCAGCCCGTCAATACCTCTTTTCTTCAGGTTGTTGTAAGCGATCTTCCTGCCCTCGGGTTCATAAAAATCTTTGCAACGTGCGGTTTTTAAAATGGTCCCGCCCCGTTGAATGATATTGGCTACTGAACGGCCTTCCATCCTGAATATATCATCATCGATCATGCCCTGGTAACCCCTCATGATCCCGTACATTTCCAGCCCGTGAAAAATACCCGTTCTCACCACCGCCCGGATTGCTGCATTCATACCAGGTGCATCACCACCTGAAGTAAGAACACCGATTTTTGTTACTTTCTTTTCCATCTTGAATTTTAAAACTGCGCAAAAATAAGCTTTTGTTCTGAATGTGTACCTGACACACAATCGTTAGTTTTATTCCGGTTGTCAAATATCTGTTTTATTCCTTTTATTTAAACTGAGATTATCCCGTTCAGCATAAAAACAGGGCCGGTATTTCATTTTAATTGACGGGAAACAAGGCAATGGAACAAATGTGGAATAATAACCGTTTTTTTTACCATTGATCCTGTTTACAGCGCACCTGTTCATTGATCCGGTATTTGCTGCCTTAATATTTTACCTTAGTACCCTAATCAATCAATATGAAAAAATTGAGCCTTCTGTTTTTCCTGCTGCCCCTCCTTGCTGCTTCGCAGGTGGTATACCCGATTACCGCTAAGGGGGATGTTTCTGATAACTATCATGGCACCACCGTTGCCGACCCCTATCGCTGGCTGGAAGATGACCGGAGTGAATACACCATGGATTGGGTAGCCAGGCAAAACAAAGTCACATTCGATTACCTGGACCAGATTCCTTACCGCAAACAATGGCAGGAGCGGCTGGAGGCGATCAATAATTATCCAAAATATTCTTCTCCTTTCCGTCAGGATGCGTATTTCTATTATTATAAAAATGACGGATTACAAAACCAGTCTGTGCTCTATCGCCAGAAAGGAATCAATGGCAAACCCGAACTATTGCTGGACCCCAACAAATTTTCCGCGGAAGGGACCACTTCACTGGCAACTTTCACCGTGTCGAAGAACGGGAAGTATGCCGTTGTGGGAAAATCTGCCGGGGGGAGTGATTGGCGGACTTTTTTTGTGCTGGACCTTAGCAGCAAAAAATACCTCAGGGATTCTTTAGCCTGGGTAAAAGTATCCGGCGCTTCCTGGCAGGGAGACGGTTTTTACTACAGCCGTTACCCGGCACCTGAAAAAGGAAAGGAACTTTCCACCAAAAATGAAAACCACCAGGTGTATTACCACAAAGCCGGCAGCAGCCAGGACAAGGATGAACTGGTTTATGAAGACCCGGCAAACCCGCAGCGTTTTCACAGTGTATTCACGGATGAAAGTGAACGGTATGTTTTCCTGAATATCAGCGACCGGGGTAAGGGAAAACAGGGTAACAGTCTCTGGTACTTTGACAGTAAATCAGGTGACAGGAAGTTTAAACCCCTTATAAAGGAAGTGGGGGATTACCAGTTTAATTTTATTGAGGAAGTGAACGGGAAATTCCTGCTCCAGACCAATGAGGGCGCAAAGAACCAGCGGATTATCCTGGTGGACCCGCTGCAAACGGCACCTGAAAACTGGAAAACAGTCATTCCCGAGAAGGAAGAAAATATGGCCGGGGTCAGCAGCGCGGGGAACAGGCTTTTTATTACTTATATGAAGGACGTAACCAGCCGCGTATATGTGTATGACCTGGAAGGGGATTCTGTGGGAGAAGTCAAACTGCCTGGACTGGGTACGGCAGGCGGATTTGGAGGTAAAAGAGAGGACAGCTTTGTGTTTTATTCATTCTCATCCATTACCGATCCGCCCACTATTTATAAATATGATATCGCCAGCGGGGAGAGTACGGTCTTCCGCAAACCGGAAGTGAAATTCGATCCTGCTGAATTCGAAACCGAACAGGTATTCTACCCCGGGAAAGATGGTACAAAAATTCCCCTATTCATTGTGCATAAAAAAGGAATTGAACTGCGTGGCAAGAGCCCGGCTATCCTGTATGGATATGGCGGGTTTAATATCAGCAGCACCCCTAATTTTTCCCCGGCACGTATCGCCTGGCTGGAGCAGGGCGGGGTTTATTGCCTGGCCAATATCCGGGGCGGCAGTGAATACGGAGAGAAATGGCATGAGGCCGGGATGCGGTTGAAAAAGCAAACGGTATTTGATGATTTTATCGCGGCTGCTGAATACCTCGTGGATAAAGGATATACATCCAGTGATTACCTCGCCGTACAGGGCGGGTCAAACGGGGGCTTGCTGGTAGGCGCCGTGATCAACCAGCGACCCGATCTTTTTAAAGTCGCGATCCCGCAGGTGGGCGTGATGGATATGCTGCGTTTCCATAAGTTTACCATCGGCTGGAACTGGATACCCGAGTATGGCAGCAGCGAGAACCCGGAGGATTTTAAGAATCTCTATGCCTATTCCCCGATCCATAATATTAAAGACGGGCTTAATTATCCCGCTACCCTGATCACCACGGCTGATCACGATGACCGGGTGGTGCCGGCGCATTCCTTTAAGTATGCAGCTACGCTGCAGGAACATTACAGGGGAAAGAACCCGGTACTGATCCGTATTGATGTGAATTCAGGGCATGGGGCCAGTAACCTGAAGAAGGCATTGGAGACCACGGCGGATATTTATTCTTTTATTTTCTACAATATGGGACTGACACCGGATTTTAAGGCGGTCAGCGAAGAAAAAAAAGCATTCTGATTTTACCCGGGAATAAATGCAGCCTAACCGCCTTCTTTTATTTCCGTCAACCTGGACGATATGAAAATACTGGTCACGGGAGCAAACGGTTTTCTGGGCCATTACCTGGTTCCCGCCTTGCTGGAAAAGGGACATACTGTACTGGCAACCGGTAAGGGCGATTGCCGCCTCGGCCTGTACGGGAAACCCGGTTTCAGTTACGATACAATGGATTTTGCTGACCTGCTCCAGGTAAAAGAACGGGTTGAACGTTTTTCCCCTGCCGTGATCGTTCATGCAGGAGCAATAAGCAAACCCGATGAATGTGAGCTAAACAAGGCTGAAGCGCACCGGGTCAATACAGCGGCCACTCTTCACTTACTTTCGGAAGCAGAAAAACAGCAGTCTTTTTTCATTTTTATTTCAACAGATTTTGTGTTTGACGGGGAAAAAGGTATGTATTCAGAAGAGGACCCGGCGGCACCGGTGAATTATTACGGGAAGACCAAACTGGAAGCTGAAGCGGCTGTCCGGAGCTACCCGTATGATTGGGCCATTGTCAGAACGATACTGGTGTACGGGCAACCCCTGGCCGGGCGAAGCAATATTCTTTCCATCGTAAAGGATAAACTGGAGAAAGGGGAGACCTACAAAGTGGTGGATGATCAATTGCGGACACCCACGTATGTAGGCGACCTTGCAAGCGGCATTGTTGCTATTATTGAAAAGAAAGCCGGGGGAACCTGGCATCTCAGCGGAGCTGAACAGCTCACACCATACGGGATGGCCTGCAAAACCGCGGATTACCTGCACCTTGACCGTTCCTTGCTGCTCCGGGTTACAGCGGATACTTTTTCACAACCCGCCAAACGGCCACTGAGAACAGGGTTTGTGATTGATAAAGCCGTGCGTGAGCTGGGGTATAAACCGGTCTCCTACGAAGAAGGGCTGAAACGAACTTTTGGGTAATTTTTTAAGAGGGGGGATAAAGACTGTAAGTTAAATTATGGAAAGGAACCGTATTAAAAACAAAGCGGTTTAGTAAAACACATTTTTCCTCTTTAACTCCTTAACGCTTAGCTCAATGTATTTCTCATGCAGTTAAAAGTTGCTACTGTGATGCGCCATATTTTTTTTCTCCTGCCCTGATTGAGACCTGCAGGCTGTTCTCTTTGGGTGGTACGGGGCAGTTGTACACATTGCTGATGTAAGCACAATAAGGATTGTAGGACCTGTTGAAATCAATATAAAAATTCTCCTCCTGAAGCCCGCCTGTTGTGAGATCGATATACCGGCCGTTCTCGTAGGTTTCTTCCCCGTTGGTCAGGTCTGTAAAGGGGATAAACAGGTAGTCTTTGTATTCTTCGGTGTCCATCAGTTGCTGCGACTGGTAAACAAAAAGCTTCATTGAGCTGCCGCCGAGACTGAAATGCAGGATGGCATAGACCCGGAAATTCTTTTTCAGCCCGCCCGATGTTTCCATGGCAAACCAGGGCGCCTCATAGATCCGTTCCACCCGGGCAGCAATATGGTATTCCTCACTGATGGGATAAAACTGCAGGCGCGCCCGGTCTTTTTCCCGGATCACCCCGTGGGTGCTGATATAGTTATCCCGGAAATGCTGGAGGGAGTCTGTGTATTTTCCCGGCTGGGCATTCAGTATCGCCGAAAGCAGCAGGACCGGAATAAAAGTTACTGGGGTTTTCATGCGGTAAGGTTAATTCATCATTAATACGTTCACACTTCGCTGCAGGATATTGAAAGCGATTTCCGCCATCAGGTTTTCCTTGTCCAGTGTCGGATTGACTTCCGCAATCTCAAAGCAGCATATTTTCCGGTTCATCATGAATTTGCTGATCAGGTCTTCCGCTTCCCTTTCTTTGAGCCCGTTTCCAACAGGGGTGCCGGTTCCTTTTGATATGGAGGAATCCAGGCTGTCCACATCAAAGGAAACATAGATATCAGTGCAGTCGGATAAATACCGGATCACCGACCGGACGATATTTTCCGCTCCCTTGTTCCGGACCTCCTTGGTCGTGATCACTTTCATACCGTTCTTTTCGATCAGGTGCCGTTCTTCTTTTTCATAATCCCGGAGGGAAATGAACACCACATCTTCCGGGTGGACTTTCGGGGCGATCTTGCCGATATTTTTCAGGTAGTTCCATTGCTTCGCGGTTTCGGCATCGATCTCATGCACCGCGCAGTCTTCATTGTCTTTATTGATGGAAGCCGCCATGGGCATTCCATGTATATTTCCTGAAGGCGTGGTGTAGGGTGTATGCAGGTCCGCATGGGCATCAATCCAGATCACTCCCAGTTTGCTCTTGGGTTTGGCCAGTTTTATACCCGCAATCGTGGCCCCGGCCGTACTGTGGTCCCCGCTGAGTACCACCGGGAAAAAATTGTTCCGGATGGTTTCACTGACTGACTTGCTAACCCGTTCATAGATCGCGGTTACCCCTTTGATACGCTTGGCATACGGGGATTCGATCGGTTCGTACAGCAATTTATTTTCCGTCTGTACCTTTTCAGAAGGGAAGTGGATAAAGAAATTACTCATGAAGTCAAGGGCGGCAATCTTGATCGCTTCGATACCAAGGCTGGCGCCACGGGTGCCGGCACCTATTTCAGAAGGGACTTCGATCAGTTTAATATTTTTCATACTGGCCACAGTTGAATAATGTTTCCGGGATGTACCGGTGTGCAAAAAAGGGGGCTTAAAACAGGTGCTGCAGCAGCATTAATCAGGAATATAAAAATTGGCGGGCAGAGACTGCTCGGCAAAAGTGTACACGCTGTCCTGTATTTTAAACGCAGGCTTCATAAAAAAGCTGTGACAAAGATAGCTATTTGTTTGCTGGCCGTCAAGTGCCGTTTAATAGCCTTGTTGGATATAACCCTGGATAAACAGCAGATTCACAGGATCTACTGGTGAGCGGCCAGTATCGGGATATGACTGTGATAAGCCAGTTTCTTCGTATGGGATGATCTGAACAGCGAGGCGGAATTACTGGGATGCTTGGGGACCGTAACGAGTACATCTATATCCTGTTCCCGCACAAAGCGGTCCAGGCTTTCATAAAAATCATCCCCGGAAATAAAAAAGAACTCTTTTTCAAAAGAGCTGAAAAGCAGGTCAATCTTCGTTTTTTCCTCCAGCATGGCGGGGGAAAGGGTTTGTGCGGCTTCCTTAGCCACATGTACAATATGCAATTTGGGTGCGAAGAGACGGAGTACAGAGCCGATAAGCTGCGAAGGAGTGCTGAGCTCCACATTTTTAAAATCGGTGGCGAAAGCAATTTTAGTTACCCCTTTATAGAGGGCATCGGGGGGGATGATCATCACCGGGTACAGGTTTTTATCAACCAGTTTCAGGGTATTGCTGCCAAACATAACCTGCCGGACGGCGGATTTTCCCGTAATCCCCATCAGGACGAGGGTAGCCCGGATAGTATGCGCCAGCCGGGAGATGTTTTCAATCAGGTCGCCGCCCATTTCATATTCGCATTCCACCTTCCGGACACCGGCATTGTTGAATTCTTTTTTCAGGCTTTCCAGGTAGAACAGTGAAATATCATGATCGTTTTCACTTTCATAGTTGTGATACAGTACAGCCGTTGCATCATCTTTCCAGGCCAGCATTTTCGCGGCAAACCGGGCTGCATTAAGGGAGGTTTCAGAAAAATCAACCGGAATAATGACAAGGTGCATGGCGTTGGATTGTTTCGGTAAGCTAAATATAATGGATCTGGCGGGTTTGTTCAAAGAGAATAAATGCAGTTATCCGGGGGAAACGAATCGTTGAAGGCTGTAAAAAATTAAAAAGTTCAATAACTTGGATAGTAAAAATCAGCGGATGTCAGCGACTTTCATACGGGTGGCCGTGCCGGGTGATATTGAACAGATCCAGCAGGTCAGAAACGCGGTAACCGAAAACCGATTATCCGATCCTTCGCTGGTTCCCGATACGGATGTGGCGGATTATATTACCCGGCGGGGCAGGGGATGGGTAAGCATCGAAAACGGGATCATCACCGGGTTTGCAATCGTCAGCATTGCCGACCGGAATGTATGGGCCTTGTTCATCCGGCCGGATCATGAGAGGAAGGGTACAGGCAGGCAATTGCACGATCGGATGATGGACTGGTATTTTGAGCAGTCCGGTTTGCCCGTTTGGCTGAGTACCAGTCCGGGTACCCGGGCGGAATCCTTTTACCGGAAAGCAGGCTGGGAAGAAGACGGGCTTTATGGAAAAGGGGAGATCCGGTTTGTTCTGAGCAGGCAGAAATGGATGAGCCGGTCAGCGGATGGGGAGGAAGCATAATTTCAAATATCTTTAACCGGATCAGGGGCGGGCAACTTCTGCCGGGAATAGCACGTCCGTGAAAGAGAGGCTGATGAATTATACCATTAACATGCGGACAAACTATATTATGATCCTCCCTGTTTTACTGGCTGCTGTTTTCCTGCCGGAAACAGGCTGGCTGCGGCAAAATCCGCATACCGGCGGGGGACCTTATGTTTTGTATAAGAATGGCCGGTTGTATATTCACTATATACAGGAAGGCCCCGGTACAAATACCGTTGTCACCGATTCTGCTGACCTGGCTGACCGGACAGCTGTATCCATGTTTGTGGCGACCGGCAGGCCCGGAGAATTTTTTACCGTAAAACTGAAGAACAAGCTGCAGGATGAACGATCCGTGTACCGGAAAGCAAGCCGGCAACTGGCAGTTTCGGATATCGAGGGGAACCTGCTTGCTTTCCTGAAATTACTGAAAGCGAATAAAGTGATTGATGAGCAATTTAACTGGACTTTCGGTGACGGTCACCTGGTGCTGACCGGTGATTTTTTTGACCGGGGTACACAGGTCACAGAACTGCTCTGGTTTATATATTCCCTCGAGGAAAAGGCGAAGGCTGCCGGCGGTTATGTCCATTTTGTACTGGGTAACCACGAAATCATGAACCTGAACGGGGATTTCCGCTATGTGCATCCCAAATACATGAAGCATGCAGCCTTATTGCAGACAGACTACGGCTCGCTTTTTAATGAAAATTCAGAGCTTGGGCGCTGGCTGCGAACCAAGAACGTGGCGGAGAGAGTCGGGGATATTCTCTATGTACACGGCGGGATCTCGGCGGAAGTAAACCTGTTTGACATGCCCCTGCCCGAAATCAATGAACTGGCAAAGCCCTGGTACGGGGATACCAGTTATGTATACCCGAATTTGCTGGTGGAGATCCTCTACAGCGATATTGGCCCCTTTTGGTACCGCGGTTATTATACAGGCACTGTACGGGCCACCGCCGGGCAGGTCGACAGCACCCTTCAGCAGTTTGGGGTCAAATACATTGCCACGGGGCATACCATTGCGGCGGATACGATCAGCACCTGGTTTAATAAACGGCTCTTCAATACCGATGTTCCCCATAGTAAAGGATATTCGGAAGCCTTACTGATCGAAAAAGGGGTGTTTTACCGGGTGAATGCCCAGGGCGAAAAATTCAGGATTGCCGGTTAAACACAGCATTTATTTGCCCGGGATCAACCCTTCAAAAGGCCGGTTTAGGCCCCTGCTTCATTTTAGGTTTTATGCCCACTGTCGCTTAAATTTGCCCCAGTTTTAAAAAGCACTGACTAATGGCAAGATCTATCGCGTTTCGTGAAGCAATCCGGGAAGCACTTACTGAAGAAATGAGAAGGGATGAGCGGGTTTTCCTGATGGGGGAAGAAGTAGCAGAATACAACGGGGCCTATAAGGTAAGCCAGGGTATGCTGGCTGAGTTTGGTGCCAAAAGGGTGATCGATACACCCATTTCCGAACTGGGTTTTACAGCAATCGGGGTGGGTGCCGCCCAGAATGGCCTACGCCCGGTGGTGGAATTCATGACCTGGAATTTTGCGGTACTTGCTTTAGATCAAATTCTCAATACAGCTTCTAAGATGCTGGCAATGAGCGGTGGACAACTAAATTGCCCCATTGTTTTTCGCGGGCCAAATGGCTCTGCCGGCCAGTTGGGCGCCCAGCACTCCACGGCTTTTGAAGCCATGTATGCAAATATTCCCGGTATTAAAGTGGTATCACCAAGCAATGGGTATGATGCCAAGGGTTTGCTGAAACAGGCAATCCGTTTTGAAGAAGACCCGGTCATGTTTATGGAAAGTGAGCAGATGTACGGGGATAAATCAGAAGTGCCCGAGGGCGAATATTATATTGAACTGGGTAAAGCCGATGTAAAGAAATCTGGCCGGGATGTGACCATCGTTTCCTTTAATAAAATGATGAAAGTGGCGCTGGGAGCGGCTGATGAACTGGAAAAAGAAGGGATCAGCGCTGAAGTAATCGACCTGCGGACCATCCGCCCGCTGGACTGGATGACCATCCTCGAGAGTGTAAAAAAGACCAACCGCCTGGTGATCGTGGAAGAACAATGGCCTTTTGCTTCTGTCTCTTCCGAGATCACTTATCGCATACAAAAAGAAGGATTCGATTACCTGGATGCGCCGATCCGCCGTATTACGGCTGCTGATGCGCCTCTTCATTATGCCCCCAACCTGGTGGCCGCCGCTTTACCGGATGTGCCCCGTACCGTAAGACTGGTGAAAGAAGTGATGTACCAGGTAAAATAAAATAGTTCCCAATTATCAGCCCCCTGCCTGTCGCGGGGGGCTGTGTTTTTACGCCGTTTTATTACCTGAAAAAAAAAACCGGTTAAGGTGCAACCTTTTGATTTATAAAGTGCATCTTTGTCTCGGTTTTTCATAGGATATTGGATTTTAAAACGAGGCTGGGTTTCTACCCGGCCTCTATTTTTTTACACCCGTTCCCGCCCCGATTTTCCCCCGCTTCGCTTCAAATCATTTATTTTTATGGCCAAAATAAATGCCATGGCCGACATCCTGATTATTGACGATGAGAAGGCGATCCGTAAAACCCTGACCGAAATCCTTTCCTTTGAGGGGTATAAAGTGGACGAGGCGTCCGATGGGGAAGAAGGATTGAAGAAATTTAAGGAGAAGACTTTTGACCTTGTTTTGTGTGATATTAAAATGCCCAAACTGGACGGGATTGAATTCCTGCAGCGGGCCGGGGAAATAAACCCGGATGTGCCGGTTGTCATGATCTCCGGTCACGGCAATATTGAAACAGCCGTGGAGGCGGTGAAGAAAGGCGCCTATGACTATATTTCCAAACCCCCGGACCTGAACCGCCTCCTGATCACGATCCGGAATGCCATGGATAAAAGCAGCCTGGTGAGTGAGACAAAAGTGCTGAAACGGAAAGTGAGCCGGGTGCAGGAAATGATCGGGGAATCAGCCGGCATCAAAAAAATCAAAGACACCATTGAAAAAGTGGCACCCACCGAAGCCCGGATCCTGATTACCGGTGAAAACGGGGTGGGAAAGGAACTGGTAGCCCGCTGGATACACGAAAAAAGTAACCGGGCTTCCGGACCGATCATTGAAGTGAACTGCGCGGCTATTCCCACCGAACTGATCGAAAGCGAATTATTCGGACACGAAAAGGGATCTTTTACTTCAGCAATCAAACAGCGGATCGGAAAATTTGAATCCGCCAGCGGGGGTACCCTGTTCCTGGATGAGATCGGTGACATGAGCGCCAATGCCCAGGCCAAGGTTTTAAGGGCCCTGCAGGAAGGAAAGATAACCCGGGTTGGCGCCGACAAGGACATCAGTGTGGATGTACGGGTGATCGCCGCCACCAATAAAGACCTGTTGAAAGAAGTAGAAGCAAGAAATTTCCGGCTGGACCTTTATCACCGGCTGAGTGTGATCCTCATCCATGTGCCTTCACTCAACGACCGGCGGGATGATATTCCCCTGCTGGTGGACCAGTTCCTTACCGATATCTGCGCGGAATACGGCATTGCTAAAAAACAAACTGAGGCGGAAGCCATTCAATTATTACAACAATACAACTGGACCGGTAATATCCGGGAATTGCGCAACGTAGTGGAACGACTGGTCATTTTATCCGGTAAGCCCATTACAGCGGAAGATGTAAGGAATTATGTGATGCCCAAATAGCGCGTTGTTCCGGCCGTTTTTCCCCATAAAAAAGAGCATTGGAGTAAGCTGGCGGATCCGTGGTTCCCTGCAACGGATGAGAATTAGGAAAACTTTGAATAATCTATATTTTTGAAGGGCAAATAATTATGATATTTTTGTCGCAATAAAATACGGCACATGCCCCTGCAACACATCTTTATTGTTTACCTGATCAGTACCCTGATTGTCTTTCTGCCTGCTTTTGGATTTGCCCCGCTTTTTACGAAGGCCGGGGAAGCTTCCTGGAAAGCCTATATCCCTTTTTATAATACCTGGATCATGCAGGGACTGGCCCGGCGGCCCAAACATTGGGTGTTCTGGCAGTTCATACCGGTGATCGGCTGGTTCATCAGCCCGGGGATTTTTATCGAATTCGCAAAGGTATTTGGCCGTTTTTCCCTTCGGTCCCATACGGCAGCAGCCCTGCTCGCACCGTTCTATTTCCCCTACCTGGCGTATAAGAAACAACCGGCATTTGTGGGCGCCGAAGCTGTAAAGAATTATAAAAAGCAAAACTGGCGGGAATGGGTGGATGCCGCAATCTTTGCCATCGTGGCGGCCACACTGATCCGCACTTTTATCTTTGAAGCCTATACGATCCCTTCGGGTTCAATGGAAAAATCTCTGCTCATCAATGATTTTCTCTTTGTAAGTAAATTCAGTTACGGACCCCGGATTCCGAATACCCCTCTTTCCGTGCCATTTGTACATAATTACCTGCCCATTCTTAAAACAAAATCATATTCCGAAGCTATTCATATTCCGTATACCCGCTGGTTTGCATCCCCGGTAAAAAGGGGAGACGCTGTGGTTTTTAATTTTCCTGCGGGGGATACCGTGATTCACCGGGACGGGTTTGAATCAGCCCAGCCTTATTATGATTTTGTAAGATCCATGGGCAGGGATGCTGTCTGGAATGACCCGGAACTGAATCCCATTGTATCACACCCGGCCGATAAAACCGATAATTACATTAAACGATGTGTGGCGGTGGCCGGCGATACCCTGCAGATCATTAACGGTGATCTATATATCAATGGGCAAAAGCAGGCAGCTCCTCCGAAATCCGGGCGCCCCTACCTGGTACAGATGAAGACCAATCGCTATCTCGATAAGGATGCACTGGAAGAAATGGGTATTGCCATCTATGAAACGGAACGGTCTTCCGATCTCAGTTTAAGTGCACCCGCCCCTTACCAGTATGTGGTGAATATGACGCTGGAGGAAAAAGAGAAACTGATTGCTTCCGGATTTGTGGAAAAAGCGGATCCATATATTGACAACCAACTGATGCCCACCCGGATATTTCCATACGATACCCTGAATAAATGGACGATTGATAATTATGGTAAGATCTGGATCCCCAAAAAGGGGGCGGTGCTGACGCTCACAGCGCAGAATTTCAGTATTTATGAAAGAGCCATCCGGGTATATGAACAAAACGATTTTTATACAAAGGATGGCCGGTTCTTCCTGAATGGCCAGCCGGTAACCACCTATACGTTTAAAATGGATTACTATTGGATGATGGGCGATAACCGGCACGGGTCACAGGATTCGCGGTTCTGGGGTTTTGTACCGGAAGACCGGGTGGTGGGCAAGGCCTGGCTGATCTGGTTCAGCTGGGATGGAGGTCCCCGGTGGAAACGATTGTTCCGTACGGTAAAATAGACTAACTTTAAATGCCCTTGACCTGATCAGGGGCATTCTTTTATGAACAGCATTCTGCTATGAAAAAACAATCCTGGGAATTCGAATACGAAATCTATAATGATATCAGCGAGCTGGCTGAAGCCGATGCGACCCTGCTGAACCAGGCCAGGCTGGTCACCGGCAAAGCTTATGCGCCTTATTCCAAATTCAATGTGGGGGCAGCAGCCCGCCTGGAAAACGGGGAGCTCATACTCGGCACTAACCAGGAAAATGCATCTTATCCCGTAGGCATCTGTGCGGAAAGGGTCCTGCTGGGTACAGCGGCAACCCTGCACCCGGCAATCGCCATAAAGGCCATGGCCATCAGTTTCAATACCTCGAAGGAGAAGAGTGATCATCCCATTTCCCCCTGTGGTATGTGCCGGCAATCCCTGCTGGAGTATGAGACCCGTTTCAAAAAACCCATCCGGCTTATTATGGGCGGGATGGAAGGTAAAATATTTATCGTACAGGCAGCCCGGCAACTGCTGCCCTTTGCATTTACCAGCGATGAATTGATTAAATAAAGGAAGGCTCAGAATAAAGTCTGCACCCCGTAGGCAATTTTGGCTTCATGATCAAGTAACCATTTTTTCCTTCGTAAGCCTCCTGCATAGCCCACCAGTTCCCGGTTGGAACCAATGACCCGGTGGCAGGGTACAATGATGGCAATATTATTTTTTCCATTGGCATTGGCAACCGCCCGGGTGGCCCTGGTGTCCCCGATACGCCGGGCCAGTTCCAGGTAACTGATCGTTTTCCCAAAAGGGATCTGGACGAGCTCGTTCCAGACTTCCTGCTGGAAACGGGTACCCGCCTGGTTCAGCGGGAGCTCGAACTGGCGGCGCTGGCCATTGAAGTACTGGATCAGTTGTTCCACGCAGTTGATCAGCATAGGAGGCAGGTGTTTTTTATTCCCTTCCGCTTTTTGCGAAGTGTCATGAAAGAGTACTTCACTGATATATTCTTCCGTGCCGCTGATCTTCAGCAGCCCGACGGGTGAATGATAAAAAGTGTGAAATACTTCAGGCATGGTCAACCGATCTTTAACCCGTTGCCGGCCGGCTTTCCGGGTTCCAGTAAAATTACGTCCTTATTTTCATCATACACACCCAAAACCAGGCATTCACTGATAAAACCGGCGATCCGTTTGGGCGGGAAATTCACAACGGCAATCACCTGCCGGCCCAACAGGTCTTCCTTACGGTAATGAACCGTTACCTGGGCCGAGGATTTTTTAATACCGGTCTCCGGCCCGAAATCGATCCGAAGCCGGTAGGCCGGTTTCCGGGCCTCCGGGAAATCATTTACTTCGATAATGGTACCGGTCCGCATCTCCACTTTTTCAAAATCTACCCAGCTGAGTGTCATTTTTTCCCCTAAACTAATCATTTGCCGCTAAAGTAAAACAGCGGATATTTTTTGATGATTCTGCTGCTTCCGTTTATCTTACTGTAAATATTTTAGTATGATTCCCGCTACTAAGTCTGAACGCAACTCCCGGAGAAAATTTATACGGAATGCAGCCATTGCCGGCGCCGGGTTCTTTATTGTTCCACGGCATGTCCTGGGCCGCGGGTTTATTGCCCCCAGTGATAAACTGAATATTGCGGGGATCGGGGTGGGTGGTATGGGAGGCGGTGACCTGGCTGAACTGGCGAGGAGTCCCTGGGTTAACATTGTGGCTCTTTGTGATGTGGATGACCGCGCTTCGGCTGATTCCCGGAAGAAGTACGAAAAAGCAGTTTACCATAAAGACTTCAGGGTGATGCTCGAAAAAGAAAAGAATACTATTGATGCCTGTACCATTTCCACCCCCGACCATACCCATGCTGTGGCTACCCTGGCTGCGATGCAACTCGGCAAACATGTCTATACACAGAAACCCCTCACGCATGATATCTATGAAGCCCGGGTCCTGACCGAAGCGGCAAAGAAATATAAAGTGGTTACCCAGATGGGAAACCAGGGCGGATCCGGGGACGGAGTTCGCAAAGCAAAAGAAATCTATGAGGCAGGGATGATCGGGAAAGTTACCGAAGCCCATGCCTGGACCAACCGTCCTGTATGGCCGCAGGGGGTACCCACACCTTCGGGTAAGTTTGAAATTCCGGCCGGCCTGGACTGGGATCTCTGGCTGGGCACTGCGAAATGGATCGATTATAACCCGGCTTACCTGCCCTTTGACTGGAGAGGCTGGTGGGCTTTTGGTACCGGCGCCCTGGGGGATATGGCCTGTCATGTCATGGACCCCATCTACCGGATCCTTCCGATCCTCTATCCCGATTCTGCGGAATGCAGCGTGGCCACTGTATGGAAAGAAAAATGGAATGATACACAGAATACAGATGCCTGTCCCCCGGCCTCGATCATTCACCTGAATTACCCGCGAACGGACGGGCAGGGTGCAATTAACGTATCCTGGTATGACGGGGGCCTGTTGCCGCCAAGACCTTCCGAGTTATTACCCGATGAACCCTTTGGTAACTGGGATGGGGGCGTATTGTTCGTGGGAACCAAAGGGAAACTTCTGCTGGATTGTTATGGGGCCAATCCGCGTTTATTGCCCACCAGACTGATGAAGGAAAAAACAATGCCGGAAGAAACCATCAAACGGGTACCGGAGGGGCATCACCATCAATGGGTGAATGCCTGCCGTGCCGGCTATGGAAATGCCAAAACCAGTTCGCCTTTTGAATATGCCGGACCGTTTACGGAAAGTATCCTCATGGGTAACCTGGCGATCCGGAGCTGGATGATGAAGAATCCCAAACTAAAAGGCTGGGAAGACAAATACCTGGGCCGGAAGAAATTGTTATGGGATGCAAAGAATATGAAGGTGACTAATTTTGATGAAGCGAACCAGTTTGTACGAAGGGAGTACCGGGAGGGATGGGGGAGTTTGTAGCCGGTAGTCGGCAGCCTGCCTCGCAGTAGCGCCAGCGAAGGCGGGTCAGTAGTCTTCAACTAATATCCATCATCTTAACCAGTTCTGTCAGCTCCTGCTGTTTGTATTTATCCTTATCGGAGTCAAAACATTTGCCGAATTCTTCCAGTAATTGCTGGATTACTTCCTTATTGCGACGGGGTTTAAAGTAGGCGCCAACCGGGGGAACGGAAATCCTTTTGAAATAGCTCTCTACATCCTGGTGGGTGAATACCTGTCCGGAGGAAGGATCGATAAAGAACTCGATCTTTTGTTGCGGGTTGAGCAGGTTCTCCTCTGAATAACCCGGTTTCAGGTAGGCAATAATAAATTGTTTGGGGATGGAGATCGCTCTTACGGGTATGTCCAGCAACTCGCAGAGGATCAGGTACAAAATTCCATTGCTGGTCTGGTTGCCTCTTTTAGCTTCCAGTGTCTTGTGCAGGAGGAATTCATTGGGTTCCTTGTAGTTGGTTTCACCGCCTTTCAACCCATAGTAACTGTAAAGGATGCTGGTTACTACATTGACCTGCTCCAGCGGGGTAAGGTAATTGTTCAGCTCCAGCCAGATATTCCGCCTCACTTTTTCAATTTCCTGCATAACCGAAGTAGTGGAAAGTTCGGGATACTGGAATTTACAGGTGAGCAGGGCGCCCAGCATCAGGTCGTGGTGACCAGCCAGGCTCCATTGGCGGAAATCCTCGGTGAGATCGGTAAAATGAAGGCGGTGGATCAGTAGTTCGATCCGGTGCTGTATGATTTCGTCCGGGGTGGTTTCCCAGAGATGTTCAAGGTTGGGGATAATAATCCTGCCGTAGTCAACGATCTTGTTCGAGACCAGTCCGAAGACTTCTTCATCCGGATCGTCGATCAGGCTAAACAGGGCCGATATCTCTTTGGTGGTTTCCACAGTGCGATTCGGACACAATATCATCTATGCTTATGACATCAAATAGTTAATTTTTTCCACAGGTGGGGATAGAGGGGAGGCGTTAGTCGGGAGTCGGGAGTCGGGAGCCTGTGGGATTGATCCAATTCCTGCTTGTCAGGCAGGCCGGGTTCCTGGTCTCTTCGGTTCACTGACCTTTCTGCCTACTACCATCCAATCCCAGGGTTTCGGCTCTTTCAGGCTCTTTGGGGGGTGGTGGAATTCGGTGCTCCACTCGTATTCGATCTTCTGGAATTCCTCTGCTTTGAAACCGGCTTCGGCCAGTAATAGTTGCAGTTCTTCCCGGAGGTAGTGTTTATGCGGTACTTCATCTATATCGGCATTGCCCTGGCGGATATTGTTCCATTTGCGTAACGCTTCCTTACTGTTCTTCTCGGCGGGGAATAAACGCCGGTCTATCCTATATCGTTGCTGGATAATGCTGGTCAGCAGGAAAGATTCGAGTGAAGGGATGGTGAGCACGATCCGCCCGCCTTTTTTGATACAGGCACCCAGGGATGAAAAGAAAAGGTCCCGGTCTTTGGGGTTTGGTGTAAGAATCGCATTGATACAGATCCCGAAATCACAGGCGGGTACCGGGGTCTTTTTACCGCTCATATCGGCCCGTAAATAATCTACGTTCTTGTATTGCGGGTAAAGTTGCCTGGCGATTTCCAGGTTTTTCGCCGAGATATCCAGGGCCACCACTTTCTTAAAAGCGGGGGAAAGCACCGGCAGCCATTTGCCAATGGCGCAGCCGATATCGATCACGGTTTTTTTCTTCGACGCGTTCTTTTCAATGACCGAACGGATATAAGTTTTCTTGTCGTTGTGCAGCACATCGAATATTTCTTCCCCGTAAGTGGGTGCGATTTTTTCCCAGTAGGAGCGTTTCATTAGTCAAGTTTGGGTGAAAGTAGTAATTTCATGGTAATGAAGTGCCTGCTTTCTATTCTCATTCTTTTTTTTACTTTCTTTTTTGGAACGGCACAGGATTGGCGGTATATGAAGAGTGAAAAACTCTTTACTTCCCTGGAAGAAGCACTGAAGAAACCCGCCGCAGTTTATAATCTCTCACTTAGTGGCAGTGATATTTATAAGAAAGATTTTTCCGGAATTAAGAACATGTTCAATCTCCGCTACCTGGCACTGGACGATGCGGAGCTGGAACAATTACCAACCGGATTGTTCGACCGGTTGACCGAACTCCGGACACTGAGTATGGTGCGGAATAAGTTTACCAAACTACCCGAACATATCCGGAAACTGAAAAAACTGGAATATCTCGTGATGTATGATAATGAGATTGACAGCATCCCGGACTGGATCGGGGAAATGAAAAATCTTGAAACACTGATCCTGCCGAGGAATAAGCTTGTGTTCATCAGCGCTGCAGTCGGAAAATTAAAAAAACTGAAAGACCTCAGTGTGGGTGATAACCAGATTAAAAACCTGCCGGATGAAATTGGTGACCTGACTTCCCTGGAAATCCTTGAACTGAATGAGAATAAACTGACCGGTATATCGGAATCGATTACCCGCCTGAAAAACCTGCTGGGACTGCACCTTAATAATAATCTGTTGGTAAAACTGCCGGACAATATCGGGTTATTACAGAAACTGGAAACTCTTCAACTGGGTACTAATAAGCTGAAATCACTGCCATTTTCCATGCAGCAATTAACCCGGTTAGATCATATTGGCCTTGAAAATAATCCTGAGCTGGTATTTGATAAAGACTTGCGCCTGCCGGCAAGTCTGACCCAGATCAGCCTGGTAAAACTGAATATTACTGAATTTCCTGACTGTCTGAAGCCCTGTGTCAATCTTGAGCGGATAGAATTAACAGAAACTAAGATTGAAACTATCCCGGATTGGCTGGGCCGGTTAACAAAATTAAACTGGCTGATCATGGATGATAACCTGATAAAATCAGTGCCTCTTTTCTTGGAGAATATGGGCAGCCTTGAAATACTTCGTTTGTCCGGTAACCAACTGGATACAGTTCCGGCCGGTTTATTCCTGCTACCCAGGTTGAGGGGACCTAGCATAGCTGATAATCCGGTAAGACATATACCGTCAACTATTTCGGCATCTCCATCACTTGAATGGTTTAATATGAACGGGACAACTGTACCTTACCTGGAGTATAAAGCCATGCGGAAGACGATTACCCGTAAAATGGAGATTGGGCATGACTCACCTTATTTTTTTGATGATGAGGACCGACCCTGCTATACCGAGAATCCGGAGTACAAGGATGCAAAAACCTTTATTGAGCAATCCTATGATCCGGGTTTTAAAGGCGGTCAGCGGTTATTTGATTCTTTGCTGAATGCGCACCTTGACAGAAAAAAAATCCTGCAGATGTTTCCACACGAAAAGATGGATTCAGTGGAACTCCGGTTTGTAATTTTGAAAAATGGCGGACTGTGTAATTTCAGATACCCTGGTTATCCCGATCCTGTTTTAAAGGAGGAAGTGGACCGGGTTATGAAAGCAACCTGCAAATACTGGATACCTGCTCAGATCGGAGGGCGTTATATTACTGGATACACCCAACTTGTTTTTACTTTTTTAATTAATCCGGCTGATAAAGATTATCCGGTTAAAGCATATGCTAAAAATCCTTTGCCTGCAAGGCCAAGGGACTTTATACTGGAAAAAGATTAATTCTCTTATTTCTTCTTCGCCGCTTTCTTTTTCACCGCCCCTTTTTTAGCAGGTGCTTTCTTTGCCGCTGCTTTCTTCGCGGACGCCT
>JBBIGW010000020.1:0-34604 GCA_037447355.1 Bacteroidia bacterium
CCTCTTTCCAGTCCTTCCGGTACACGGCATCATTGAACTCGGGGATCACATTGCCAAGCGGGCACCCGTGGTGACAAAAGGGCACCCCGCAATTCATACAACGGGCGGCCTGCTGATTCAGTTTCTCTTCACTGTAACGTCCCACAAATTCATGGTAATGCTTCAGCCGCTCTTCCACCGGTTGCTTGCCCGGCAGTTCCCGGTTAAATTCTTTAAATCCTGTTGGTTTGCCCATTTTCAGTTTATCGTTTGTTGTTAATAGTTGGTGGTTGGGAAGCTGGAAAGTCAGTAAGTCAGTATGTCGGAAAGATTCTGCCTGAAAGCTGGAAAGTCTTTCTGTCTTTCCGGACTTCACGTCTTCCGGTCTTCCCGTATTTCGGTCTTCCTGTCTTTCGGACTTCCTGTCTTTCGGTCTTCCCGTCTTTCGGACTTCCCGACATCCCGTCTTCTAACCTATTCAGCTTTTATCTTCGATTTATTATTCTGCACCAGTACTTTCTTATAGTCCTTCGGGAATACTTTTACAAAATGCTGTAACTGGTTATCCAGGTCTTCCAGGATGAATTTTGCTACCGTGCTTCCCGTGTATTCCACATGTTTTTGGAGCAGAGTAAACAGTTCATTCTTATCGTTCAGGTCACAGGGATCCAGGTCCACCATTTCCTTATTGCAGTTCCCGGCAAATTTTCCTTTCACATCATAGATATAGGCGATACCGCCGCTCATACCGGCTGCGAAATTTCTCCCGGTGCTGCCCAGGATCACCACTTTACCACCGGTCATGTATTCACAACCATGATCGCCCACGGATTCCACCACTACATTGGCACCGGAATTTCTTACGCAGAAACGCTCCCCGGCCTTGCCCCTGACAAAAGCTTCCCCGGAAGTGGCTCCATAAAAGGCTACATTGCCGATGATGCTGTTGTCTTCGGGCGTATAGGTGGCAGTTTTAGGCGGATAAATGATCAGCCGGGCACCGCTCAATCCTTTTCCGAAATAATCATTGGCGTCTCCTTCGAGTTCCAGGGTGATCCCCTTTGTATTAAAGGCGCCGAAACTTTGTCCCGCGGTACCGCTGAAATTGAAATGAATGGTATTATCCGGTAACCCTTCAGCCCGGTATTTTTTGGTAATCTCGTTGGAGAGAATGGTACCTGCTGTCCGGTCAGTATTCTTGATGTTGAAATTGCCGGTCACTTTTTCTTTCCGCTCGAGCGCAGGCGCTGCAGCTTTCAGCAGTTTCCAGTCAAGGCTGTCTGCCAGGCCGTGATCCTGTTCCTCGCTGCAATGCAGGGTGGTGTACATGGAATTGGGTTCTTTATACAACACTGCAGACAGATCAATATTCTTATACTTCCAGTGTTCAATATGATCCCTCATCTCCAGGTTATCCACCTGGCCGATCATTTCATCCACGGTCCGGAATCCAAGTTCGGCCATGATCTCCCTTAATTCCTGGGTGATCATCCTGAAGAAGTTCACCACGTGGTCAGGATTTCCATGAAACCGGTTACGTAATTCCGGATCCTGCGTAGCCACGCCAACAGGACAGGTATTCAGATGACACTTGCGCATCATAATACAACCTTCCACTACCAGGGCAGCGGTGGCAATGCCCCATTCTTCCGCACCCAGTAAAGCGGCTACTGCAATATCCCTCCCGGTTTTTAATTGCCCGTCTGCCTGCACGACCACCCGGCTTCTCAGTTTATTTTTTACGAGGGTCTGGTGTGTTTCAGCCAGTCCCAGTTCCCAAGGCAGCCCCGCGTGTTTGATAGAACTTACGGGAGATGCACCTGTACCGCCATCATGCCCGGCGATCAGCACCACATCTGCTTTTGCTTTGGTAACACCGGCTGCAATGGTCCCTACACCTGCTTTGCTCACCAGTTTTACACTGATGCGGGCGGCCCGGTTGGCATTCTTCAGGTCATAGATCAGCTGTGCGAGGTCTTCAATGGAATAAATATCGTGATGGGGCGGGGGAGAGATCAGTCCCACACCCGGCGTGGCATGACGCACTTTACCGATCCACTCATCTACTTTATGACCGGGTAATTGTCCTCCTTCACCGGGCTTGGCCCCCTGTGCCATTTTGATCTGCAGTTCATCTGCTTCAGTCAGGTACAAACTGGTCACCCCAAACCGGGCCGAAGCCACCTGTTTGATCGCGCTGCGCATGGAATCCCCATTGGGTAGTTTTTCATATCTTCTTTCGTCTTCTCCTCCCTCACCGGTATTGCTTTTTGCACCGAGACGGTTCATAGCAATGGCCAGGGTGGTATGTGCTTCCCAGGAAATGGAACCAAAACTCATGGCGCCGGTGGCAAAACGTTTATAAATATTTTCCGCGGCTTCCACTTCGTCAATAGAAACAGAGGGCCTGTTTTTCCGGAACTGGAAAAGGCTGCGCAGGGTGCAGGCTTTCTCGCTTTGTTCATTCACCAGCTTCGAATACTTCTTAAATGTATTGAAGTCATTCATTTTCGTGGCGTGCTGCAGCAGGTGAATGGTTTGCGGGTTGAATAAATGAAATTCACCCTTTCTTTTCCATTGGTAAAGTCCGCCCACGGGCAGGCGGTCCGCCGGGATATCTTTTTTGCTGAAGGCGAAATAATGCTTGGCCAGTACTTCCCTAGCTATCTCATCCAGCCCCATCCCCTCAATACGGGAGGTGGCGCCGGTGAAATACTTGTTAACCACATCCTTGTTCAGCCCGAGGATCTCAAATATCTGGGCCCCCTGGTACGACTGCAGGGTGGATATGCCCATTTTGGAAAATACTTTCAACAACCCGTCATTGACGGCCTTGATATAATTTTTCTTGAGTTCTTCCTCGTTAAGTGTTGTTTGCAGTTTGCCGCTTTCCAGCAGGTCACGGATGGAGGAGAGTGCCAGGTAGGGATTCACCGCAGTCGCGCCAAAGCCAACGAGACAGGCGAAATGGTGGACTTCCCAAACATCACCCGCTTCCACAATGATACCCACCTGTCCCCTCAGTCCTTTGCGGATGAGGTGATGGTGAATCGCCGAGGTAGCCAGCAGGGAAGGGATCGGGGCATGGTTGGAGTCAATGGCCCTGTCCTGCAGGACTAATACTTTGAAACCGTCCTGCACCGCATCCACGGCATAATTGCAGATACGGTCAATACTTTTCTTGAGTGATCCCGGTTTGCCATCCGCCCTGAAATAGCATTGAATGGTCTTTGCCTGGAATAAACCGGTATCAATACTCCGGATCTTTTCCAGTTCGAAATTGCTCAGCACCGGGTGTTTAAGAGCCACACTGTGACAGGTGAGCGGATCTTCCAGCAACAGGTTCCCGTTATTGCCGGCAAAAGTAGCCAGTGACATGACCAGCCGCTCCCGGATGGGATCGATCGGCGGGTTGGTAACCTGGGCAAAAAGTTGTTTGAAATAACTGCTGAGGTGCTGGGGCTGGTCGCTCAGGATGGCCAGGGGCACATCGCTGCCCATGGAACCAATCGGTTCTTTCCCTTCCAGGGCCATCGGGGCAATGATCGTATCCAGGTCTTCGGTGGAATACCCAAAGGTTTTCTGGTATTTAAATACCTGTTCGTGCTCCAGGTGGGTGAACATGATCCGGGGTTGCGGTAATTCTTCCAGCCGGATCTTATATTTATTCAGCCATTCGCCGTAAGGTTTCTGGGAACAGATATCTTTTTTCAGGTCCTCATCGCTGATGATCTTTCCTTTCTCCATATCCACCACGAACATCTTGCCGGGTTGCAGGCGGCCTTTTTCCAGGATAATGGCGGGATCAACCGGCAAGGCACCGGTTTCAGAGGCCATGATCACACGGTCATCGTTTGTTACACAATACCGGGAAGGGCGAAGGCCATTCCGGTCGAGTGTGGCACCAATAATCTTTCCGTCGGTAAAAGAGATCGAGGCCGGCCCGTCCCAGGGTTCCATAAAAGAAGAGTGAAATTCGTAGAATGCTTTCTTCACCGGGTCCATATCCTCATTGCCGTCCCAGGCTTCGGGGATCAGCATCATCATCACATGCGGCAGGGAACGCCCGGTCAGGGTCAGCAGTTCGATCATATTGTCAAGGCAGGCGGAATCGCTCTGGCCTTCGGTAACGATCGGCAGGAGCATTTCCATTTCTTCCGGGGTGAAGTAGGGAGTTGTAAACCCTTTTTCACTTGTCTTCAGCCAGTTCAGGTTACCCTGCAGTGTATTGATCTCCCCGTTGTGCGCAATAAAGCGGAAGGGCTGTGCCAGTTTCCAGGAAGGAAACGTATTGGTGGCAAAGCGGGAGTGTACGAGACCAAAGGCACTCACCACTCTCTTATTGCTCAGGTCGGGGAAATACTCCCTTACCTGGTGACTGGTCAGTTGTCCTTTATAAACGATGGTCTTGTAGGAGAGCGATGCAATATAAAAACCGATCTCATCTTTCCGGACTGTGTTGTTGATAAGGTGAGAGGCGTAATTCCGCAGGATGAATAATTTCCGTTCGAAATCATCCGGGTTAGCGATATAATCGGGGCAGGCTACAAAAACCTGTTCGATCTCCGGTTCCACACTCAGGGCCGTGGGGCCGATACCAGACGTATTGACCGGAACCTTGCGGTAGGCCAGTACTTCAATTCCCAATTGCTCGGCTGTGCGGTTGAGTATATCGCGGCATTCTTCGCGGAGCCGGATCTCTTTCGGGAAGAATACCATACCGGCCGCGTATTTTCCAAAAGAGGGGAGATGAACACCGAGTTTCAGGCATTCATCGAAGAAAAATTCATGCGGGGTCTGGATCATAATACCGGCACCGTCGCCGGTATTGTGCTCACAGCCACAGGCACCGCGGTGCTCCATGTTTTCCAATACCGTCAGCGCATCGGAGATATGCTGGTGAGATTTATGACCTTTGATATTCGCGACAAATCCGATGCCGCATGCATCATGTTCGTAGGAAGGATGATAGAGTCCCTGGTTGCCTGCCATGTGGTGCAATGTTAAGTTTAAGTGAATACAGTCGTTAACTATATTTCATTCAGCAAGCAAACGACTGAAATTACGAAATTGCTTTCATGAGGATAGAGGATTCATTGGTTACTTATCCACAATTTGATATGGATCAAATCTTTATACCAGGTAACCAAACAACTGGTCGTTTTTATTAATCTCCGAGAAACCGATATTGGAATCTTTCAGCTTTTTCAGGAGCTGATCATAATCCGAACGGCTCTGCAATTCAATCCCCACCAGCGCCGGGCCGTTTTCTTTATTGGTCTTTTGCATGTACTCAAAGCGGGTGATATCATCTGTTGGCCCCAGCACATTGTTCACAAATTCACGAAGGGCGCCGGGCCGCTGAGCAAAACTGATCAGGAAATAATGTTTGAGCCCTTCGTACTGGAGGCTTCTTTCTTTTATCTCCTGCATGCGGTCGATATCGTTATTGCTCCCGCTCACGATACAAACCACATTTTTGCCTTTGATCTGTTCGGCATAATCATCCAATGCGGCGATTGACAGGGCTCCGGCAGGTTCTGCCACGATCGCGTCTTCGTTATACAGTTTCAGGATGGTGGAACAGACCTTTCCCTCCGGGACCAGGTGCATATCATCTAACACTTCTTTACAAATGGAAAAAGTCAGGTCGCCCACTCTTTTTACGGCGGCCCCGTCCACAAAGCGGTCAATACTGTCTAAGGTAACCGGTTGCCCGGCTTTCAGCGCTTCAAACATGGAGGGCGCTCCCTCGGGTTCCAGCCCGATGATCTTTGTTTTGGGTGACCAGTTTTTGAAATAGGTCCCCACGCCGGCACTTAAGCCACCGCCGCCCACCGGGATGAATATATAATCCACTTCGGAGAGATCCTCCAGTATTTCCAGTCCGACCGTTCCCTGTCCTTCGATGATCCGGTAATCATCGAAGGGAGGGATGAAGGTCATTTTATTTTCTTCCGTGAATTGTTTCGCCGCTACCGCGCAATCGTCAAATGTATCCCCGACCAGTTTGATCTCGATATGGCCATCGCCGAACATCCGGGTCTGGTTCACTTTCTGTTTGGGAGTGATGATGGGCATAAAGACCACACCCCTGGCATGCAGTTTCTTACAGCTGAAGGCGAAGCCCTGTGCATGGTTACCGGCACTGGCACAAACCACGCCCCGCTGCAATTGCTCCGGGGAGAGTAAGCTCATCATATTGTAGGCCCCGCGGAGTTTGTACGAACGTACTGCCTGCAGGTCCTCCCTTTTCAGGTAGATCTTGCACTGGTATTTCTTGGAGAGTCCTGCATTCAGTATAAGCGGCGTACGCTTCACGACTTTTTTCAGCCGCTGGTGCGCCGCTGCAAAATCCATCCGGGTATCATTCACGGTTGATTCCATAATTTTATCCTACTGATTCAGATTTAGCGGACAGTTTGCTGAATACTTCTTTGGTAGAAGAAGCGGGGGCAGCTGTATCTGATTTCGGCTGGTTCTCGGGGCGCAGGCTTCTTACGGTTTTGCCGGCCTGCCAGATTTCGCTGTCCCTTAATTCTTTCAGTTCCTCTTCCAGTTTCTCCCGGTAATCCGCCTTGCTGTTGCTGTCAATCGAACGTTGTGATTCCTTACCGGTGGCCACGCTGGTATAAAGATCATTGAAGACCGGCAGGGTTGCATCGCGGAATTTCTTCCACCAGTCGAGCGCGCCGCGCTGGGCCGTGGTGGAACAATTGGCATACATCCAGTCCATCCCGTTCTCCGCCACCAGTGGCATCAGGGATTGAGTCAGTTCTTCCACGGTTTCATTGAATGCCTCGGAAGGAGAGTGTCCTCTTTCCCGCAGTACCTGGTACTGGGCGGCGAAGATACCCTGGATAGCACCCATCAACGTGCCTCTTTCCCCGGTAAGATCGGAGTACACTTCTTTTTTGAAATCTGTTTCGAACAGGTAGCCGCTTCCGACCGCGATACCCAGAGCAATGACCCGGTCAAATGCCTTTCCTGTTGCATCCTGGTAAATGGCATAGGAGCTGTTCAGTCCGCGGCCCTGCAGGAACATTCTGCGAAGAGAGGTACCGGAACCTTTGGGAGCCACCAGGAATACATCCACATCTTTCGGGGGAACGATGCCGGTTTGCTCATTGAATGTGATACCGAAACCGTGGGAGAAGTACAGGGCTTTCCCGGGAGTCAGGTGTTTTTGTACAGTCGGCCAGAGGGCGATCTGGGCCGCGTCACTCAGCAGGTAACAGATAATAGTTCCTCTTTGCAGGGCTTCTTCAATTTCGAATAAGGTTTCACCGGGAACGAATCCATCAGCCACCGCTTTATCCCAGGTTTTGGAATTTTTGCGTTGCCCAACGATTACGTTAATGCCATTGTCTTTTTGATTCAGGGCCTGGCCGGGACCCTGTACACCGTAGCCGATCACCGCTACGGTTTCATTTTGCAGCACTTGCTGTGCTTTGCTTAAGGGAAATTCTTCCCTGGTTACTACGTTTTCTTCAACGCCACCGAAATTTAGTTTTGCCATGATTATCTGTTTTGTGTTGTTTATTTAATGATAAGTCGGAAAGTCCGGAAGTCCGGAAGTCCGGAAGTCTGGAAGACCGGAAGTCCGAAAGAAGTGAAGTATTTTCTCCTTTAAAGAATAACACTTTCTGACTTCCCGACTTTCCAACCCCTTTTCTACATCGTGAAAATCTCTTCATTTTTATCGAGGAATTCGTTTTCTATCGCCTCTTCACCCGGCTCCATGTGCTCGAATTCCTTGAGCCGTTCGTGGAAGCCGCTGCTGCCTTTGATAATGGCCACCCTCGCGCTCCGTACAAATTCGATCAGCCCGTAGGGTTCCAGTACTTTGATCAGGGCCTCTGTTTCTTCCCGGTGACCGGCCACGGCAAAAACCGTATAGTCTTTCCGGATCACCACGGTATGGGCGCCGTTCTGGCGCAACAGGCGCTCCACTTTCACTTCTGTGGCAATCACATCCGTAGGCACTTTATAGAGCGCCAGTTCCTGCCACACGATCTCTTCTTCCGTATTGTAATACGCTTTCAGCACTTCCACCTGTTTCTCGATCTGGCGGCAGAGTTTGCGCACCACGTCCTCAAATTCATTGATGACAATGGTGAACCGGTGTACACTGTCCACTTCCGTGGGCGAGGTGTTCAGGCTCTCGATATTGATCTTTCTCCGGGAGAAAATGATCGCGATCCGGTTGAGCAGCCCCACCTGGTTCTCGGTGTAGACAGTGATGGTGTATTCTTTTTTGGTTTGCATATTATTTGGTTTGTCCGTAAGTCTGAAAGTCCGTAAGTCGGGAAGTCAGGAAGTTCATTTAACGGCGACCCGGAAGCGTGGAGATCATTTCTCTTAAATCCATTGTCTCTCAGTCTTCCCGTCTTCCGGACTTCCCGTCTGTTTTAAATATCCTCTTTACAAAGTACAATTTCCGCCACCCCTCTTCCTTGTGGCACCATCGGGAACACATTATTCTCTTTTCCCACCATGATTTCCAGCAGGAAAGTTCCCTTGCTGTTCAGTAATTCTTCCAGTGCAGCTGGCAGATCCTCTCTTTTCGAAATACTTCTTCCGGGGATGCCAAAGCCTTTGGCTACCTGTACAAAATCCGGGCTCTGGATGTCCACGAAGGAATAACGCTTCTCATGAAATAATTGCTGCCACTGGCGCACCATTCCCAGGAAATTATTATTCAGGATCAGCAGTTTCACATCCGGCTTGAACTGCATGATCGTTCCCAGTTCCTGGAGGGTCATCTGGAAGCCACCGTCACCTATGATGGCAACAATGGTCCGGTCTGGCGCCCCGTAACTGGCCCCGATAGCGGCCGGAAGGGCATAGCCCATAGTACCGAGGCCGCCACTGGTGATATTGCTTTTGCTCTGGTTGTATTTGGCATAGCGGCAGGCCACCATCTGGTGTTGTCCCACATCGGTTACGATCACGGCATTTCCCTTTGTTAATTCATTCAGGCTACTGATCACTTCGCCCATAGTGAGGATTTCCGTAGTGGGGTTCAGTTCCTCATGAATGACTTTCTCTTCTTCTTTCTGCTGGTATTCCTTGAATTTTTGCAACCATTGCGGATAGACTTTTTGTTCTACCAGGCGGGTCAGCAGGGGCAGTGTTTCTTTGCAGTCGCCCCAGACCGGTATATCCACTTTTACATTCTTGTCAATTTCGGAAGGATCAATATCGAGATGAATTACTTTGGCCTGTTTCGCATATTTATCCAGCCGGCCGGTCACCCGGTCATCGAAACGCATGCCCACTGCGATCAGCACATCGCATTCATTGGTGAGTACATTGGGGCCATAATTGCCATGCATTCCCAGCATCCCCACAGCCAGCGGGTGATCCGTCGGAATGGCACTCATACCCATGATGGTCCAGGCCGCGGGAATGCCGGCTTTCTCAATAAACTGTTTGAATTCTTTTTCGGCTTTACCAAGGATCACCCCCTGCCCGAAGATCACAAAGGGTTTTTCGGCTTTATTGATCAGGGCCGCTGCTTCTTCCACATATTCCTTTCTTACGATCGGCTTGGGCCGGTAACTCCGGATATGCGTGCATTTCTGGTAACCACTGTATTCGAATAATTGCAGCTGTGCATTCTTGGTGATATCAACCAGTACCGGGCCGGGCCGCCCGCTTTTTGCAATGTAAAAGGCTTTGGCCAGTACATGGGGGATCTCGTTGGCATCCGTTACCTGGTAATTCCATTTGGTAACCGGGGTGGTGATATTGATCACATCCGTTTCCTGGAAGGCATCGGTCCCCAGGAGATGCGCAAAGACCTGGCCGGTAATACAGACTACCGGGGTGGAATCGATCATCGCATCCGCCAGCCCGGTTACGAGGTTGGTGGCACCCGGACCGCTGGTGGCAAATACCACACCGGTACGGCCACTGGCCCGGGCAAATCCCTGGGCCGCATGGATGGCTCCCTGTTCATGGCGTACGAGGATATGCTTCAGTTTGTCATGGTAATCATACAATGCATCATAGATAGGCATGATGGCGCCGCCGGGATAACCAAAAACGGTACCCACGCCTTCGGCTAAAAAAGCTTCTAATACGGCTTTGCTTCCGCTGATTGTAGTGGCAGCCGGAGCGGATACTGTTTCTTTTTTTGGTGTTAGCGTTTCCATGTTCAAATAATTTAATACTTCTATTCAAGTTCAATTTTCAACCTGCCTGCTCGCCTCGCGGCGAAGCGGGCCGGCAGGCAGGTGCTCAATTTTCAATGCTCAATGTTCAATGTTCAATGGTTGTCATACAGATGCTATTCATAAACCTTCGTCAGTCACGCAACCCTGGTCGGCCGGTCTCACTGTTTTTGCGTATTTATATAAAACCCCTTTGGTCGCTTTTAGTGCGGGTTGTATCCAGTTCTTTTTCCTTTCAGCGATCACGGTATCTCTTACTTTCAGGGTAAGGGTATTCTTCACCGCGTCGATCTCAATGATGTCATTGTCTTCCACGAGGCCGATCAGTCCGCCATCAAACGCTTCGGGGGTGATATGTCCCACCACGAAACCATGGGTGCCCCCGCTGAAGCGGCCGTCGGTGATCAGGGCCACGGATTTTCCCAGGCCTGCCCCGATGATGGCACCGGTCGGCTTCAGCATTTCCGGCATCCCCGGCGCTCCTTTGGGGCCGATATACCGGATCACGACCACATCACCGGCATGTACCCGGCCGGATGCGATCCCTTCGATCAGGTCTTTCTCCCCGTTGAATACCCGTGCCGTACCCTCAAAGCGTTCGCCTTCTTTACCACTGATCTTGGCGACACTGCCTCTTTCGGCCAGGTTGCCATACAGGATTTGCAGGTGCCCCGTTTTTTTCAACGGTTGTTCTAAGGGGCGTATAATGTCCTGGGCGCTAAAATCCAGTTCCGGGACACCTGCTAAATTCTCTGCAACCGTATTTCCGGTTACTGTCAAACAATCGCCGTGCAATAAGCCATTTTTTAAGAGGTATTTCATCACGGCAGGTACACCGCCGTGCTGGTGCAGATCTTCCATCAGGTATTTGCCGGATGGTTTGAAATCAGCCAGGACCGGAATGCGGTCACTGATCTGCTGGAAATCATCGGGTGTGAGTGGCAGGTCCACACTTTTGGCCATTGCGATCAGGTGCAACACCGCATTGGTACTGCCGCCCAGCACCATGACCACGGTAATCGCATTTTCAAAAGCCTTACGGGTCATAATATCTTTCGGGGTGATATTTTTCTCCAGCAATACTTTGATCGCGGCACCTGCTGCTGCGCATTCTTTTTGTTTGTCTTCACTCAATGCGGGGTTGGAAGAAGAGTTGGGTAAACTCATCCCCAGTGCCTCAATGGCCGAAGCCATGGTATTGGCGGTGTACATACCACCGCAGGCGCCGGCACCCGGACAGGAATGCTGTACGATCCCCTTGAAATCGCCTTCACTTAATTTCCCTGCGATCTTTTGGCCGAGCGCTTCGAAAGCACTCACGATATTCAGGTCTTCTCCTTTGTAATGACCGGGGGCGATGGTGCCGCCATACAGCAGGATGGAAGGACGGTTCAGTCGTCCCATGGCAATGATCGCACCGGGCATGTTCTTGTCACAGCCGGGGATGGCGATCAGTCCGTCATAATATTGAGCACCTGCATTGGTTTCGATACTGTCCGCGATCACATCCCGGCTTACCAGGCTGTATCGCATCCCATCGGTACCCATGCTGATCCCGTCGCTTACACCGATCGTATAAAAACGGAGACCGAGTAAGCCTTTGGTGGCATTCACACTGTCCCGTACCGTGGTAGCCAGGTCGTTCAGGTGCATATTGCAGGTATTGCCGTCCCAGCCCATACTCACGATGCCGATCTGTGCTTTGGTAAAATCTTCTTCTTTGAACCCGATGCCATAATACATGGCCTGCGCGGCAGGCTGGGTGGGATCCTGTGTTAATGTCTTGCTGTATCTGTTTAATTCGCTCATGTTATTTAGTTGTTTACCGGCTGCTCATCCAACCAGTCCCGCGGTTTCAGCGGAGACACGGTATTCTTTTTCGATTACTTTATTTTTATAGGCATCCTGGATAATCTTACTGGCGCTTTGTTCCCAGGGCAAGGGGAAAAAAGTGTCATCCAGGTTCTTCCATCCGATGACTTCGGCCGCAGTGCCACAATAGAAAACAGCATCCGCTTCTTTCAGTTCTTCCAGACTGATTTGTCTTTCTTCTGCTGTTATGCCAAGTTCATCGCACAACTCAAATACAGTGGCCCGGGTGATGCCGGGTAAAATATTCCCGGTGGCAGGCGTGAAGAGCTTTCCGTCTTTCTCGTAAAACAGGTTCGCGCCAGGGCCTTCCGCCACAAAGCCGTTCATATCGGTCAGTAAGGCTTCATCAAACCCGGCGGCCTTGGCTTCCTGGCTGGCGAGGATGGAGTTTACATAATGACCCGCGGCCTTGGCTGTTATCTTAAACCCTTTCGGATTGGGACGCTGGAAGGAGCTGGTCATCACACTCAGCAGTTTATTTCCGAGGAAAGGCTGCATTTCCCAGGCCCCGATAAACAGGGAGGATTCTTTGTTTTCCGCAAAACTCATATTGGCCGGTGCATAGACCACGGGGCGGATATAGGCATCCTGCAGGTTGTTACGTTTTAATAAATTGTATGTGATTTCCACCAGTTCCGCCGTATTCCAGTGGTACGGCATATTCAGCGCCTGTGCAGAATTTTGTAAGCGGTCAAAATGTGCTTCCGCTTTGAAGATCCGGGTGCCGCCTGTTTCTGTCTTGTAGGAGCGGATGCCTTCAAAAACGGAATAGCCGTAATGAAGTGACTGGCTGTAGAAATCCATTTTTGCTTCCGTCGCTTTTACAAAGCTGCCGTTGAGCCAGAGTACCGTATGTTCCGTATAGTAGTTCGCCATTTTATCCTGCCTTTACCCGCGGTTTGCTGCGCTGTGTTTAAATACTGTTATTTCAATTTATCAGCCATTCTGGTTTCTCTTCCTGTTCCGTTTCGCCTGTTGTCCGGAGGGGCCAAAAAAAACCCGCCTTTCAGGAGGCGGGTTGCTGTATTTTGTTTTTTTACTTTTATTACCAGGCACCACCTCCGTTTGAAGATATAATAATGACCACCACAATAATAATTGAGGCCAACGCAGCAATGGTATTATACAGGTTATTCTTCAACATGAAGGATGTATGCTTTGTAAATATACACCCGCCGTTTCAAAAAAAGAACTCAGCAAGCCATAAATATTTTTAAATGGACAAACCGCCGTTAGTTGTTCATTTAAAAGATCAGATGATGGTTGATTTTCTCAACTCAATATTTTCTGTATTGACCGTTCCGGAAATTTTACCACTCACAAAATCACTGATCAGTTCGCCGATGGTGGAGGTGAAATAAAAATTAACCGGGTCAATATCTTTTGTCACAAAGGAATTCAGCAGGGTCCAGTTTACCGCGTCGCGCACTAATTGCGCCTCTTCTTTCATTTCCAGGTGGTCCAGCAGCATGGCCGCGGAAAGAATAGAACCGATGGGGTTGGCAATATCCTTTCCCGCTGCCTGCGGGTAGGAGCCATGTATGGGTTCGAAAAGGGCGGAGCCCTTACCAATTGAAGCGGAGGGCAATAAGCCCAGGGAACCACTGATCACACTGGCTTCGTCGCTGAGGATATCGCCGAACATGTTCTCCGTCAGGATCACATCAAACTGTTTCGGGTTGACGATGATCTGCATGGAAGCATTGTCCACGAACATATAATCCACCGTTACTTCGGAATAATGCGCTGCCAGTTCCTGTACCACTTTTCTCCAGAGCCGGGAGGTTTCCAGTACGTTGGCTTTATCCACGAGGGTCAGTTTCTTTTTTCTTTTCTGTGCATGCTGGAAAGCGAGGTGGGCGATCCGTTCGATCTCTTCCCGGCTGTAACTGCAGTCATCGGAAGCCAGGTTGCCATCGGCGCTGGTTTCTTTTTTCCCGAAATAAATACCACCGGTCAGTTCGCGGTAGATCACAAAATCGACTCCTTCAATGTTCTTGCTTTTCAGGGGCGAGAGATGAAACAGGGAAGAATAGGTGCTGACGGGCCGGATATTCGCGTAGAGCTGGAGGGACTTGCGCAGTTTCAGCAAACCCTGTTCGGGCCGCACTTTAGCGGTCGGGTCATTATCGTATTTCGGGTGGCCAATGGCCCCGAATAAAATGGCATCGCTGTTCAGGCAGGTCCCGATAGTCTCATCCGGCAGTGGATTGCCGGTTTTGTCGATCGCATCGGCCCCCATCAGGCAATAACTGTATTCAAATTCATGGTGGAAGGATTCGGCAATGGCATTCAGCACCCGGATGGCCTGTTTGGTTACTTCGGGACCGATCCCGTCTCCTTCGATTACGGCAATTTTCTTTTTCATAGTGTTTATTCTCTCCCGGTTTCGAATGTTTCAATTTCTGGTTTAATACTCAGTAAAAAGTCAATATCATCATACCCGTTGAGCAAACAGGTTTTCTTGTAGCTGTTAATGTCAAAGGATTCATTTTCCCCGGTGGAGCTGATGCTGATGGTTTGTTGGGCCAGGTCAACGGTCAGTTCGCTTTCCGCATCCCGGGCAAATATCTTTTGCAGGAAGCCATCGCTTACCTGTACCGGCAGCACTCCATTGTTCAGGGCATTGTTTTTAAAAATATCGGCGAAGAAACTGGATACCACCACGCGGAACCCATAATCCAGGATGGACCAGGCCGCATGTTCCCGGGAAGAACCGCAACCGAAATTCTTTCCGGCTACCAGGATCTCCCCGCTGTACTGAGCCTGGTTCAGGGGAAAATCCGCCTTGGGCTTTGTTTCATCATCGTTCTCGTATCTCCAGTCGCGGAACAGGTTCTTACCAAAACCTTCTTTCGTCGTTGCTTTTAAAAAACGGGCAGGAATGATCTGGTCTGTATCGATGTTTTCGATATTGATCGGGATGAATCTGCTTTTTACTATACTAAGCGGCTTGGACATCTGTAATGATTAATTATTAAGCTGAAGTAAATCCCTGATATCACTGACCTTTCCGGTAATAGCTGCTGCCGCAGCGGTTAAAGGACTGGCCAGTAAGGTCCTGGCGCCGGCTCCCTGCCTTCCTTCAAAGTTACGGTTAGATGTGCTGATACAGTATTTCCCGGCGGGAATCTTGTCTTCGTTCATCCCCAGGCAAGCGGAGCAACCAGGTTGGCGCAGCTGGAAGCCTGCTTCTTCGAATACTTTGTCAATTCCTTCCTTAATCGCCTGAGCTTCTACCTGTTTGCTTCCCGGAACGACCCACACTTCAACTGAATCGTCTTTCTTTTTCCCTTTTACAAAAGAAGCCACCATGCGCAGGTCTTCGATCCGGGAATTGGTACAACTGCCGATGAAAACATAGTCGATCTTTTGTCCTTTGATCGGCATTCCTTGTCGCAGTCCCATATAGGCCAGCGATTTGGCCAGGCCGGAGCGGTCTGTTTCGTGGATCGTTTCTGTTGTGGGGATATTTTCGTTCACACCAATGCCCATACCGGGATTGGTACCATAGGTGATCATCGGCTGAATATCTTCCGCGTTGAAATGATATTCTTTATCGAAAGCTGCATTTGTATCGGAATAGAGTTCTTTCCAGGAGGCAAGACGCTGGTCCCAGTCAGTTCCTTTAGGAGCAAATTTCCTTCCTTTTATATAATTGAAGGTGGTTTCGTCCGGTGCGATCAGGCCGCAACGACCGCCCATTTCGATACTCATATTGCAAATGGTCATCCGGGCTTCCATACTCAGGGAACGGATGGCGGTGCCGGCGAATTCCACGGCATAGCCGGTGGCCCCGCTGGCCGAGATCTTTGACAGGATATACAGGACAATATCTTTGGACACCACACCCTCGTTCAGTGTGCCGTCCACGGTAATCCGCATCAGTTTGGGTTTGCTCTGCAGCAAACACTGGGTGGCCATCACCATTTCCACTTCACTGGTACCAATGCCAAAAGCAATGGATCCGAAAGCACCATGGGTGGATGTGTGGCTGTCGCCGCAGACAATGGTCATGCCCGGTTGGGTGATGCCGAGTTCGGGTCCGATCACATGAACAATGCCCTGGAACGGGTGTCCAAGGCCATATAATTCGACGCCATGTTCGGCACAGTTCTTTATGAGGGCTTCCACCTGTTTGCGTCCGAGTTCTTCCTTGATCGGGAGGTGCTGATTCAGGGTGGGTACATTGTGATCGGCTGTGGCTACGATCTGTTTGGGTCGAAAAACGTTGATCCCTCTTTTGTTCAGCCCCGTAAAAGCCTGCGGGCTGGTCACTTCATGAATCAGGTGTTTGTCAATATATAAAACAGAAGGGCCGTCTTCAATGGTTTTAACGATGTGCTTCTCCCAGATTTTTTCAAATAATGTAGTCCCGCCTGCCCTCAAAGAGGGAGTAGAAGAACTGTTCGTATGATTGTTGCTTTCCATGTTGTCTGTAAAATCGTTCACTGGTTTCTTTTCAACGCTTATCTGTGTTTTTTTACTATGCGACCGAAGCTTTTTTCTGGTAAGTAACCGCCATGGCATGCAGGTCCGCATCTTCCACCTCTTTCTTACTGTCCGCCACTTTCACAAATTCATTGTACAGCACATCCACATCATTGCGGTCAAACTGGAATCCCAGTTTCTGGAACCGGTACGCAAGGGCGCTGCGCCCGCTGCGGGCGGTGAGCACAATTTTGGAACTGTCGGCGCCCACTTCTTCAGGATTGATGATCTCGTAGGTCTGGGCGTCTTTCAGGAACCCGTCCTGGTGGATGCCGGATGAATGCGAGAAGGCATTGCTGCCCACGATTGCTTTATTGGGCTGCACCGGCATCCGCATGGTATCAGATACCAGGCGGCTGACGGGATTCAGCCGTTCTGCTTTAATGGAAGTATGAAGTCCCAGGTGTTTATGCTGTTTCAGGATCATCACCACTTCTTCCAGTGAAGTATTACCCGCTCTT
Source organism: Bacteroidia bacterium (assembly GCA_037447355.1). Taxonomy (GTDB): domain Bacteria; phylum Bacteroidota; class Bacteroidia; order Chitinophagales; family Chitinophagaceae; genus JJ008. The sequence goes on from JBBIGW010000020.1 coordinate 16,982, forward strand.
TCTCCCAGCCCGTTGATCGTGCACTCAATCTGGCGGGCCCCCGCGATCACGCCTTCAATGGAATTGGCTGTGGCCAGACCCAGGTCATTGTGGCAATGACAGGAAAGAACGGCCTTATCTATATTGGGTACATGGTTGATCAGGTAGGTCATCTTTTGTCCATACTGGGAGGGCAGGCAATAGCCCGTGGTATCGGGGATATTCACGGTTGTGGCGCCGGCTTTGATCACGGCTTCCACCACGCGGGCCAGGTATTCGTTATCGGTACGGCCGGCATCTTCGGCGTAGAATTCCACGTCATCGGTAAAGTTGCGCGCCCATTTCACGCACTGCACAGCCCTTTCAAGGATATCTTCCCGGGTGGAATTGAATTTGGATTTTATATGGTAATCGGAAGTGCCGATGCCGGTATGGATCCTTTTCCGGGCGGCATGTTTCAGGGCTTCGGCCGCCACTTCAATATCTTTTTGCACGGCGCGGCTCAGGCCGCAAACCGTGGCGTTCTTAATAGCCCGGGCGACCTGGTTCACCGATTCAAAATCACCGGGGGACGAGATGGGGAACCCGGCTTCAATAATATCCACGCCGAGGTCCTCCAGTTCCAGAGCGAGTTCCAGCTTTTCCTTGGTATTCAGCTTGCAACCAGGCACCTGTTCTCCGTCGCGGAGTGTGGTATCAAAGATGAAAACTTTTCCTTCAGCCATAATTAGTTGATAAATTGAGGGATATAAAAATTGCAGGCTGCTTATTTTTGTATTGCCTGCCCGCCTGCAATAATTTTTCTAAGTGGCGCCAGGAGGGCTCGCTGGTAATAATATCTATAAACAACCTGCGGCGTTAAAAGTACCCTTAATCGGGCGGCCGGGGAAACCAAAATAAGGGGTATTTTACAGCTTTTAAACAGGCAGGAATCCACTGAAACCCTTGCCTGTACTGCATTTCGTGAAATTTTAGTTACGATGGCCAACCGCGCAACCGATAGTCTTTTTCAACTCGTCAAATCGCTCGAAAAGAGCGAAAAGCGGAATTTTAAGCTCTATGTGAAGCGAAATACCGATACGGAGGACCTGAAAGTGATCCAGCTCTTTGACGCCCTGGACAAAATGACCGACTACGACGAGGCCCAGGTGCTGAAAAAGGCCCGGAGCATAAAAAAGCAGCAATTGTCCAATATCAAGGCCCATTTATACAAACAAATACTTTCCAGTCTCCGGCTGATCAAGGAAGAAGACAATATCGATATACGGCTGCACGAGCAGATGGACCAGGCCCGGATCCTCTTTAATAAGGGCCTTTACCTGCAGAGCCTGAAAGTGCTGGAAAGGCTGAAGGAAACGGCCCGGGCCTACCAGCAACTTACGTATTTGCAGCAAGCTCTCTTTTTCGAGAAGAAGATCGAGACCCTTTATATCACCCGCAGTATGCAGGACCGTGCCGACAAGCTCACGGAAGAATCGGAGGCCGTCAGCAGCCAACTGGCCCTGGTGAATAAGCTTTCCAACCTGGCGCTCCAGTTATACAGCTGGTATATCAAACATGGGCATGCCCGGCACGAGAAAGATATAAAGAGTGTGGAGTCTTTTTTCAGCAAACAGCTGCCACCCGGGACCGAAACTGCCCGGGGGTTTTATGAGCGCCTGTATTTATACCAGGCTTATGTCTGGTATGCCTTCATCCGGCAGGACTATTTGCAGTATTACCGTTATTCGCAGAAATGGGTGAGCCTGTTTGGAGAATTTCCCGGCCTGCTGAAAGTGGAGACGGCTAATTATATCAAGGGTATGCACAACCTGATGAGTGCGGAATTTGCCCTGCTGAATCACGGGAAACTGGCAGAGAGTATTAAGCAGTTTGAGCAGTTCGTAAAACAAAAACATTTAAAGGAGAACGAGAATAACCGGATCCTCGCCTACCAGTATTTATATACGGCCCGGATCAATCTCTATTTCTTACGGGGCACTTTTACCAAGGGACTCCGGCTGGTGCCCTTCCTGGAAGATATGCTAAAGGAATACGGGCTTTACCTCGATACGCACCGGGTGCTGGTCTTTTATTACAAGATCGCTTCCCTGTATTTCGGCAGCGGGAACAATGAAAAAGCGATTGATTACCTTAACCGGATCATCCACCAGAAAGGCGACCTGCGTACCGACCTGCAATGTTATGCCCGCCTGCTGCACCTGATCGCCCACTATGAGCTGGGTAATTTTGACCTGCTGGAATACCTGATCAAATCCGTGTACCGCTATATGGCCCGGATGGGTAACCTGAGTAAAGTGGAGGAGGAGGTGTTCGCTTTCCTGCGCCGCTCTTTCCGGGTTGGCGCGCATGCGCTGAAACCGGAGTTTGAAAAATTACTGGTCAAGTTGAAAAAATATGAGGGCAATCCCCTTGAGGCCCGCACATTCGCTTATCTCGATATCATTTCCTGGCTCGAAAGTAAGATCAGCGGGGTGCATGTGCAGGATGTGATCCGGGAAAAGTTTTTGCTGGGGAAGAGGAAGTAGTTCGCAGTCGGTAGTCTGCAGCCGGGCAGCTATCGGCCACAACTTGTTGTTTCAAGACTGCCAGTAATATCGGTAGATTTGTGAATAACTCCTTTAAAAATTTCATCCATTTAAATCCCCTCTTTTGCCCTACATTTGCGCAATTTGTTTTTAAAAGAACAAAGCGCTGAAAATGTCAAATCCCGCAATTCCCGCTGTTTTATTGTTAGCCGACGGAACCCTGCACCATGGCCAGGCTTTTGGCGCCATTGGTACCTGTACCGGTGAGATATGCTTCAATACCGGCATGACCGGCTACCAGGAAGTGTTTACCGACCCCAGTTATTTTGGCCAGATCCTGATCATGAACAGCGCACATATAGGAAACTATGGAGTTAAGGATGTGGATGTGGAATCAGACAGCGTGAAGATCAATGGTTTGATCGGGCGCAACCTGGAAGACCAGTACTCCCGTAAAATGGCCAATGGTTCACTCAATGAATACCTGAAGGCGAATAAGATTGTCTCCATTGAAGGGGTGGATACCCGGGCCCTGGTGGCCCATATCCGCACGAAAGGAGCGATGAACTGCATCATTTCTTCTGAGATTACGGATATGGATGTTCTCAAAAAGAAACTGGCCGAAACGCCTGATATGGCGGGGCTGGAACTGGCTTCGAAAGTGAGTACTGAAAGCAGCTACGAACTGGGAGATCAAAATGCGGAACTGCGGATTGCGGTACTGGATTACGGGGTAAAAAAGAATATCCTGCAATGCATGGTGGACCGCGGGGCTTATGTAAAAGTGTTCCCGGCCAAAACGCCACTGGAAGAAGTCAATAAGTTTGCCCCCCACGGTTACTTTATATCCAATGGGCCCGGCGATCCGGCCCCGATGGATTACGCGGTGGCTACGGTTAAGCAGATACTGGAAGAGGAGAAACCGCTTTTCGGTATTTGTCTTGGCCACCAGTTACTGGCCCTGGCCAACGGGATCCCCACTTTTAAAATGCACCACGGGCATAGGGGACTCAATCACCCGGTAAAAAATATCATCACCGGTCTGTCTGAGATCACCACGCAGAACCACGGTTTCGGGGTGGACCCGGAAGCGGTGCGCAAGGCGGATCATATCGAGGTCACGCATATAAACCTGAATGACCAGAGTATTGAAGGGATCCGGGTGAAGGGGAAACCGGCTTTCTCCGTGCAATACCACCCGGAAGCCACACCGGGGCCGCATGATTCAAGGTATTTATTTGATCAGTTCCTGGAGATGGTGAAGGCGCACAAGAAATAAAAAATTATCACATAGCTCACAATAGACACACATAGAAAAAACCTTCTCAAGCCAATACCAGTACGATCACCAATCCCAGGAGAATAAAAAAAGGCAGCAATAATTTTTTATTCGCTTGCTTCCGGATCTCCTCCGGGTAAGCGAGGAAGGTCTCCACTCTTTTTCTGAAATTCAGCCCGCTTCCGGTCGTTGACCGTATGACCTGGTACATTACAAAAAAGAGGGGGATGGCCAGCAGTTTTCCCATGGATTTACCGCTCCTAAAGCCAAATAATTTCCGGGATTGCCGGGTGACCGTTTCAGTAAAACCGGGCACAAACCGGGTACAGCAAAGAAAGAGGGCGATCAGGGCCAGGAGCAGCATAGCGGAGAGAAAGAGATTTGCATTCAGGCGGCCCTTGCTGCCATCGCCGCCCCGTTGTTGTATTTCCTGGTACTGGCTGCCATAAAGCGCTTCCAAAAAGGTCATATTCAGATGTTGGGGATTTGAATTATTTTAGGGGCATGAAGATAGCAATTATCAATGGCCCCAACCTCAACCTGCTTGGCAAAAGAGAGACGGATATCTACGGAAATATGTCATTTGACCAGTTTCTTGAAAACCTGCGGAAAAAATATCCTGCTGAGGAACTCCATTATTTCCAGAGCAATGTGGAGGGAGAACTGATCAATGAACTGCAGCGGGTGGGGTATGAGTTCAGCGGCATCGTCTTTAATCCCGGCGGTTACACCCATACTTCTGTAGCCATCGGTGACGCGATTGCGGCTATTAAGGCCCCCGTGGTGGAAGTGCATATCTCCAATGTACATGCCCGGGAAGAATTCCGGAAATTATCGCATGTGAGCGCCAAAGCGGCCGGCAGTATTTTCGGCCTGGGGCTTCGGGGTTATGAACTGGCGATCGACTGGTTAATAACTCATTGAATCTACTGATTCTTATCAATCCCTGAAATAAGCATAATCATTTTATAAACTGTAATTCGCAATAGCTTTGCAGCATGAGAACTCCATTTGAATTTATTACTGCTGAAGCCGCCCTTTCCGTGGTAAAATCCGGTGACCGGGTTTTTGTACAGGGCAGCGCCCAAACCCCCTTACATTTACTGAGAGAACTTGGCAAAAGGGCTCCTGAACTGCGGGATGTGGAACTCACTTTCATCACTGTACAGGGGGATATCGAACTGGATAAACCACAATATGCGGATGCGTTCCATATCAACTGCATGTTCGTATCCGAATCTGTCCGGAAAGCCGTAAATGAAGGAAGGGCTGACTTTATCCCCGTTTTTTTAAGTGATATCCCTGACCTGTTCCGTAAGCAATTACATATAGATGTGGCCCTGGTGCAGGTATCTCCTCCCGATAAGCATGGTTACTGTTCGCTGGGCGTGTCCGTGGATGTGGCCCGCAGCGCGGTCAACACTGCCACGCATATCATTGCCCAGGTAAACCCGCGGGTCCCCCGTACGCATGGGGACAGCCTGGTTCATACCAACCGGTTTACCGCCATGGTGTACTACGAGGAGGAACTCCCGGAAGTGGATTACGGCACCAAGGTGAAGGAAGATGAATTAAAGATCGGGCAACGGATTGCCGGGCTGATTGACGATGGCAGCACCCTGCAGATGGGTATCGGCACCATCCCGGATGCGGTATTGAAATCGCTGTATAATCACAAGAACCTTGGCGTGCATACAGAGATGTGCAGTGACGGGATCATTGACCTGTTTGACAAGGATGTGATCAATAACTCCAAAAAACGTATTCACCCCAATAAGACCGTGACTGGTTTTGCTGTGGGTACCCGCCGCCTTTATGATTATGTGGATGACAACCCCGCCTTTGTGTTTTTAGATATTGATTATGTAAATGACCCGCATGTGATCCGCCGTAATCCCAAAGTTATTGCGATCAACAGTGCTATTGAGGTAGATATTACCGGGCAGGTTTGTGCTGACTCTATCGGCACCACCCAGTATAGCGGGATCGGGGGGCAGATGGACTTTATGCGGGGAGCGGCGCTGAGTGAAGGAGGCAAACCCATTATTGCCCTGACCAGCCGGACCAATAAAGGAGTCAGCCGGATCGTTCCTTTCCTGAAACAGGGAGCCGGTGTGGTAACCACCCGTGGACATATTCACTATGTGGTCACTGAATTCGGGGTGGCCTATCTTTTTGGCCAGAACCTGCGCCAGCGGGCTAAGTCTTTAATTGAAATCGCCCACCCGGACGACCGGGAAATGCTGGAGAAAGCCTGCTTTGAAAGGTTCCATAATTTTTAGGATTTGCTGCTATTTCTATAAATGAAGTGGTTGCCTGGTATAAGGCAGCCACTTTTTTTGAGTTCAACGTTCACCAGTTCGGGAGTTCACAGTTCACGGGTTTATGCGTTCACTCGTTCTCAACTAAGGAAGCTGCGATAGCTGGGGTACTTCAGATTTCAGGATAATTCTTCCGGACTTCCGGACTTCCCTACTAACTTTTATCTCCCCGGCCCGCTCTCATCTTCCTCTTCCTCCTGTTTATTTACTTCCTTCTTAGGTTTTTCCTTTTTCTTCATCCAGTCCGGGTCTTTTTTCAGGGCCTGTACATCATCCAGTCTGGATACATATAAACTGCGGCCATGGGTGCCGAGTATAATTTCATTGTCGCGTTGCTGAATGGCGATATCGTGTACAGGAACGGATTCCGGCATCCCCGCATTCCATAACATGAAGCTATTACCAGCATCAAAACTCACATAAAGCCCTCCATCGGTACCCACATAAAGAATGCTGTCGTTCTTCGGATCTTCCTTCACCACATTAATGGGTTCATTGGGAAGGTTATTGCCGGTTTTTGTCCAGCTCACCCCGTAATCATTGCTGACATAGAGATAAGGTGCAAAATGGTCGAAGCGGTACCCGTTTAAAGAAACATAGACCCTGCTTTCTTTATATTGCGAAGCAGTAATACGGCTTACCCATAGGTTTTGGGTGTTCAGCATGGAATCAGTCTTTTTGACTCCCGCCTTCGCTTTCGCTGTGCCAGGCTGGTTTGACTTTTGATTTTTGATTTCAGTTCCCGGTCTGAAATTCAGTTGTTCCCAGCTATAGCCGCCATCCTTCGAAACATGAATATTCCCGTCATCGGTACCCGTATAAACCAGTCCGAAACGGAGGGGTGATTCAGAAATGCTGGTGATGGTTCCATAGGGCACATTCCCGCTGACCCGGCCATTGCTCTGGTCGGGACTCATGGCAACCAGGGTATCGCCTTTATTGAGCGACCGGTAGAGACGGTTGCTGCCAAAATACAGCACATCCTGGTTGTGCTTGCTCAGGAGGATCGGGGTCTGCCAGTTAAAGCGCAGCGGTTTTTCGCCCAGTTCATGCTGCGGGTGCAGGGATTTCTGCGATCCTCGTTTGTCTTTAATATAGCGGCCGTAAAAGCCAAACTGGGAACCGGAATACACGGTGGCATTGTCACGGGTATCCACCTGGGCCTGCATGCCGTCGCCGCCATTGATCACCCGGAAGCTGTACTGGCCATTACCTATCCAGTCGATGCTTTCCTTATTAACGGAGGGCCCCCACCAACTGCCATTGTCCTGCATCCCGCCATACACGTTATAAGGCTTTGCATCATCAACGGCGATGGCATAGTATTGTCCTACGGCCGGTGTATTGGCCTTGAACCAGTTTTCGCCATCGTCATAACTGATATTGGTGCCGCCATCATTCCCGTTGATGATATGGGAATCCCGTTTGGGATCCACCCACAGCGCATGGTGATCAGGATGGACATTTCCCTTGTCCATTGTTTTGAAAGTTTTACCGCCATCCGTGGAGTACTGGGCATAAAAACCGAGAATGAATATTTTATCCGGGTTAGAGTGGGAGACATAGATTTTGCCGAAATAATAGCCATAGGTATTGAAGATGCTGACCGGTTTTTCGTTTGTTTTTTTCCAGCTGGCACCGCCGTCCTCACTGCGGTATACTTCACAGCCGGCGATGCCGGTGTTCTGGAACCCATCATCGCTGTCGAGGTAATCCCAGAGGGCCGTGGGTTTGATTTTATCGGCCGCCACCAGTTCCATGACGCCTTTGGCATTGTATTTCCGCGGAAAGCGGTTTGCTCTTAAAAAAGTATCCAGCCATTTCGTACTCAACTGTTCAAACTGTTCTTTCGTGATATTTTTAAAATTCTCTTTTTTATAGCTGGAATCGGTTTTCTTTTCCGGGGCGGCTTTGGGGGTATTGTTGTCCACGATGGCATAAACAATATGGGGATTTCCCGGATAAACAGCAATGCCGATCCTTCCCGTCTTATCCCCGGTCATAAAGCCGGAGCCGGCCGCCGTGATCAGTTTCCAGGTTTCCCCGCCGTCATTACTTTTATAAATGCCGCTGGTTTTCCCGCTTTCTTCAAATTTCCAGGCACGGCGTGTACGGTACCACATAGCGGCATAGACTTCCGCGGGGTTGGAAGGGTTGATATCGAGATCCACACAACCGGTATTGTCGTCCACAAACAGGGTTTGTTTCCAGCTTTTGCCACCGTCACTGGTTTTATACACCCCGCGTTCATTATTGGGTGAATATAAATGTCCCAGTACTGCCACCCAGGCGGTGTTCTCATCGGTGGGGTGCAACTGGATCTTGCCGATATGCTGGGATTCGGGCAGGCCCAGATAGTCCCAGGTTTTGCCATTGTCTTTCGATTTATAAATCCCGATACCGGCATAGGAGGACCGGCTGCTGTTCACTTCGCCCGTGCCAACCCAGATGGTACGGGTCTTCCAGTTGATGGCGATATCCCCGATAAAGAGCTGCTCGAGGCTATCCATGACGGGGGTAAAGCTCTGCCCGTTGTTTTGGGTATACCAGAGCCCCCCGGTGGCATAGGCCACATAAAATTCAGTGGGGTCTTCGGGATTGGCTTCGATATCCGTCACCCGGCCGCTCATGATACTGGGACCGATATTCCTGAACGGGATCTCATTCAGCAAAGACCGGTCTTTAAGGGCTTTACGCTGTTCAGTGACTTTCAGCCTTTCCGCGGCGGGGGTGGGGGCGGGTTGGGAATAACTCCATGTACCCAATAGCCCAATAGCCAATACAACCAAAAGAAGCCGCAATGAAATGCGGGGGGTAGCCATTTTTTTTAACAACATACTCATAAAAGCAATTTATTTTCGTTTGTAATTTGCAAGCTGTCTGTTGGCAGACGCGCAGCTTATAACCCGCTGCTTTACTTTTACCAAACTTACTAAACAATGCGGTCTATATTCTTCCTTCTCCTGCTTATTTCCACCAGCGGTTACGGCCAGCTCAGGAGTTTCGTCCTGACCAAAAGGGGGGATACCCTGAACCGGGTGGATCTGAAAGGATTGAAGCAGGGACCCTGGTCAGTGCATGTGGATGAACTGCGTGGAGAAAGAGGCTATGAAGAGGAGGGTTATTATGAAAACGACCAGAAGGAAGGGGTCTGGAAAAAATATTCACTGGAAGGGGTAAAGATCGCCGAGGAAAATTTCCGATGGGGCAAGCTGAACGGGAAACAGGAGTATTTCACCTATAATGGCGGCCTGCTCCGGGTCGAGAACTGGCGGGCCATGGACCCCAAAGTGGCTTTTGATACCGTGGCTGTTTATGATATTAAGGACCCGTCAAAGATTATCGACTGGGTGATCGTAAAGAATGAGGGCATTTCCATGAAACATGGTAAATGGATATACTATGATCCCCGGGAAGGAACGGTGGAAGCCACGGAAAATTATGTAATGAACAAGCTGCAGACTGAAGATGGCGGCATGATCGATGACGAAAATATCCGGCCTCTTTCTGCCAGTACAGGGAATACAAAATCAGATACCAACAGTATTAAAAAGCCTGCCAAGCCCCAGGCCATTCTCGATTATGAGAAAAAGAATTCCGGGAAAAAGAAAATAAAAGTGAGGGACGGGAGTACGGGGAATTAGTTGGCTGTTCCGGCGTCAGTCTTCGGCTTGGCATTCTAAAGCAGAAAAGTTTTTCAGGGAGGCTCAACCTGACAAGAGCCTGCTTCCACTAAGCACCGAATTCAACACTGACTATGCCGGTTTGAAATTTTCATTCAGAAAACCTTTCAGGCAGGCTCAGCGTACCTTATAGCCCCGGAGGGGCTGAACAATGATAGCTCCGGGTGCAACCCGGGGGTAGGGATAAGAAATCAGCCGGGAACCCTGAAGGGGTTCAACATTGTATTGCATGACCCGTGATGATCCGCTGGGTTTCTGTACAGTGTATTTAACCTTAAAGCTTTTTTCTCATCTTTTCTGTCTTCCAGGGAGTTCAGTATAGTTTCGTGGATATTTTTAATGAGTAGTTTATTTGATCAGTATTTTTTTCATAGTGTAATAGCTTCCCTGTCTTTTCCCCACTGCCTGTTGCGGGAAATTTTACTGTTCCCGGGAAAAATAATTTTTAAAAAACAGCAACTGGTACTGCACCGCATTCCGCCAGTAGCCCCATTCGTGCCGACCCGGGCGTTCAATATAGTCGTGAGGGATCTTCAGTTTTAATAATTTCTGGTGCAGGGCATTGTTGACATTGTAGAAAAAATCCTCGGTGCCACAATCGATAATAATACGCAGGGTATCTTTTGGGATTGTTTCAATAACATGGATGACTGAATATTTTTCCCAGTTCTCCGCATACCGGATCGTATCGCCGATTTTTTCAGACAACTGCCAGTTTTTCTTAAAGGGCTGCAGGTCCACCCCGCCGCTCATGCTGCCGCAGGCGCCGAAGATCTCCGCATGACGAAAGCCGATGAATAAGCCGCCATGGCCGCCCATGCTGAGCCCGGTAATGGCCCGGGCTTTCCGGTCTTTACGTGTGTTGTAGTGTGCGTCAATATATTCGGGTACTTCCCTGGAGATATAGGTTTCAAATTTTACGGTGGAGTCCACGGGACTGTCCAGGTACCAGCTGTTATAGCCGCCATCGGGGCAAACGATCATCAGCTGGTATTCATCGGCCCGGTTTTTCAGTTCCGGTACGCGGAGAAGCCAGTTGGCGTACCAGCCGCTATGGCCGTGAAGGAGGTAGACGACGGGAAATGATTTACCCATTTTGCCTGAGTCAGGGTTAATGACAACGCATTTATAATCCTTGTGCATGGCATTGCTGTAAATCGAAACAGTATCGACTGAAGCAGCAACAGAATAGGAGCGGGATGAAAGTAACGCCAGCAGCAATAAGATCAGGGGGAGGATGGGTTTAACACATAGGCACATAGGGCCACAGGGGGCCACATAGTTTTTCTCTTGGCAGGGTGGTGTAGAATTCATAAACAGGCGTTTTTTGACCTTCCCTAAAGATATGGGTACAATAAGTTAATTCGTCAATATATTTCTTTATAATCTTTATCTCTTATGTGCCTATGTCTTAAAACAGTAAGGTACTTTGAACCACAAAAAAGTCCCTGTTTTTTCAACAGGGACTTTTTTGTGGTTCGGCAGGAAGCGGGGTGTCAGAACCCTTTCTTCTTATCCTGCGCCCGCTGCATCGGGTTGCCAACCTGGCCACCCTGGTTTCTCCTGCCACCCTGGGTCTGCTTGAAGATCGTGAAACGGGAGGGTTCAGCGATGGTATTCCAGCTGTTATTGCTTTCATTGATATCAGCGGTCTCCCGCATCGGGTCGAGTTTTACCGAAGCCACTTCCTTGTCTTTGATAAAGGTTTTGATCACCTTACTTTCATTCAGCCTCCAGACCTGTGCCGGTATCCTTTCGATCTCCTTTGTGCCGTCTTTATAGGTCCATTCGATAATGACCGGCATCACCAGCCCGCCTTTGTTGCTGAAAGTAAGTTCGTACATATGCCGGTTGCCGTATTTTTCCAGTTCGTTATCGTTCAGTTTTTCGGGTTTATTACCCGGTACGCTCACTTCCAGTTTGGAGGTATCGTAAGGCTCCAGCCCACGGCCATATCTCCAGTAGAAATCACGCAGGGTGGTATCGGCATCTGTCCGGAAACTGATATTCTTGTCTTCCCGGTTTCTTATTTTGGAGATATCATCAAAGGTTGGCAACAGGGGCTTGTCTGCACTGCGCTTTATCGTCATTTCATTGCTTGCATTGGGTTCAGCGGCCAGGTCGGGACGGGCATACTTTACGGTGTCGAGCGAAATATCGCATACTTCGGTGCTGAAAAACCATCCTCTCCAGAACCAGTCGAGGTCCTCGCCGCTGGCATCTTCCAGGGTACGGAATAGGTCAGCCGGTTCGGGGTGTTTGAAGGCCCAGCGACGGGCATACTCGCGAAAAGCATAATCAAACAGCTCGCGGCCCATAATGGTTTCGCGTAAGATATTCAGCCCGGTGGCGGGCTTGGAATAGGCATTGGGACCAAACTGTACAATATTTTCACTATTGGTCATTATGGGCTCCAGTTGCTCTTTCGGCAGTTTCATGTAATCGGTGATAAAGGCAGCAGGCCCGCGGCGGCTGGGGAATTTGTTATCCCATAATTCCTCGGTGAGATATTCCACAAACGTATTCAGCCCTTCGTCCATCCAGCTCCACTGACGCTCATCGCTGTTGATGATCATTGGGAAGAAGTTATGACCCACTTCGTGAATGATCACACCCAGCATTCCGTTCTTGGTGCCTTCGCTGTAGGTGCCGTCCTTCTCTGTACGGCCGAAATTGAAACAGATCATCGGGTATTCCATCCCGCTGGACGCTTCGATACTCTGGGCGACCGGGTAGGGATAGGGGATGGTAAATTTGGAATAGGTCTTAATCGTATGTTCAACCACTTTGGTGGAGAATTTCCGGTACAGGCCATAGGCTTCCTTGGGATAGCCACTCATACACATGATCTTCTTGCCTTCAATCCGGGTACTCATGGCATCCCAGATGAATTTGCGGGAAGAGCCCCAGGCAAAGTCCCGTACATTATCCGCTTTGAAGATCCAGGTCTTCTTTTTATCTGTTTTTTGTTTTTCAGCCGCTTTTGCTTCCTCCAGGGTTACCACTTCAACAGGCTCTGCGGCCATCTTTGCTTTGTTCCAGCGGGCAAACTGCGCGGGGGAAAGCACCGCCTGGTAGTTCTGGCATTCGCCGGTTCCCAGGATCACATGGTCGGCGGGTACAGTCATCTGTACTTTGAAATTGCCAAAGGTCAGGGCAAATTCACCGCGCCCGGTAAACTGGTGGTTCTGCCATCCCTGGAAATCACTGTACACACAGAGGCGTGGGTACCATTGGGTCATAGTGAAAACATGGTTGCCATCTTCGGGAAAAAATTCATAACCTCCCCGGCCACCCCGGTTCATCCGGTCAGAAATTTTATAGTTCCAGTCCAGCCTGAATACAAAACGTTGTCCCGGTTTCAGCGGAGCGGGCAGTTCCACCCGCATCATTGTTTTGTTAACCGTGTATTTGATGGCTTTACCTGCAGCGTCGGTCAGGTTACTGATCCTGAACCCATAGCCATTATCCGTTTTGGCTTCATCCACCCGGTCGATCTGCTGCGGACTAACCTGGCGGTTCATCGGGTTGCTGGTCTGGTAATTGGCATTGTTTACGGTGCTGTGCTGGTTTTCATCCAGCTGCAGCCAGAGGTACACTAATTCGTTGGGGGAATTATTGAAATAAGTTACCGTTTCACTGCCATTCAGCTGCAGGTTTTTTTCATCCAGCTCGCATTTGATGTCATAATCGCAGCGCTGTTGCCAGTATTTGGGCCCCGGGGCGCCGCTGGCTGTCCGGTATTCATTCGGGGTGGGCAGGGTGCCACCCAACTGCTCAAACTTGTTGCCGTGATTGCTGTTGGGATTATTGTAAATGTTTTGGGCAACAGCCGTTGTCCCTAAAACAAATGCCAGCATTAAGCAGGAAAGTAACGGTTTCATTTTGCATGTTGATTTTTAATAATGGGATCTTTTTAAGAAGCTATCCAAAACTAAGGAATTCGACCTGTATCCGCCCGGGACTGAAAAACAAAAAAGCCGCTTTATGACAGGCGGCTTTTATTACAGTGCTAATGGATCAGAATGCTTTCTTTTCCTGCGATTTTTGCATCGGATTGATGCCGGGCGCCGGGGTTACATTCTGTTTTTGTTTGAATAATTTAAACCTGGAAGGCTCTTTGATGTCCCCGGAACTGTTATTGCTTTCGTCAATATCGGCGGTTTCCTTGTACGGGTCCAGTTTGATAGATACCACTTCCTTGTCTTTCATAAAGGTCTTTACCACATTCTTCTCGTTCTTGCGCCAGACCTGTGCGGGGATGCGCTCGATTTCCCTGCTGCCATCCTTATAGGTCCACTCGAGGATGATCGGCATTGGCAGACCGCCTTTATTGGTAAAAGAGACTTCGTAAAAATGTTTACCACCGTATTTCTGTTTGCCATCTTCATCCAGCGCTTCCGTTTGCGGACGCATGGTAACGGGGTATTTAGTGCTGTCGTACCTGGCAATCTCCCGGTCATACTTCCAGTAGAAATCACGGAGGGTGGTATCCCGGTCCGTTTCAAACATAATGTTTTTGTCCTGCTTGTTGCGGATCTTGGAAAGGTCTTCAAAATCATTAACGGCCGGTTTCTGCAGGGGGCGCATCACCATACTGTCTTTGGTCAGCGGGGGAATTGCCGCCAGATCCGGTATGGCATGTTTCACTGAATCGATGGAAATATCACAGGCTTCAATGCCATAGAACCAGCCGCGCCAGAACCAGTCAAGGTCCTCACCGGTGGCGTCTTCGAGGGTACGGAAGAGATCGGCTGGGGTGGGGGACTTGAACATCCATCGTTTGGCGTATTCGCGGAAGGCATTGTCAAACAGCTCGCGGCCCACGATGGTCTCTCTTAAAATATTCAGACCGGTGGCCACTTTATCATAGGCATTTGATCCGAAATTGTTGATGTTTTCACTGTTGGTCATAATGGGTTCCAGCTGATCTTTGGGAAGCTTCATATAATCCGTAATGGACCAGGCCGGCCCGCCATGGGAAGGAAATTTATTATCCCATAATTCCTGGGTGAGGTATTGCATATAGGAATTCAGTCCTTCGTCCATCCAGGTCCACTGGCGTTCATCACTGTTCACGATCATCGGGAAAAACGTATGCCCTACTTCGTGAATGATGACGAGGATCGCCGCGTTCTTGGCGCCTTCACTGTAACTGCCGTCTTTTTCCGCCCGGCCGGGGTTGAAGGAAATCATCGGGTATTCCATTCCCTGGTTGCCTTCCACGCTGATGGCAACGGGGTAGGGATAAGGGAATGCGAAATGGGAGTAACTCTTCAGGGTATGCGCCACCACCTTGGTGGAATACTTGCTGTATATGGGATAGGCTTCTTTGGCATAATAACTCATGGTCATTACTTTCTTTCCCTCTACCAGGGCGGACATGGCATCCCACACAAAACGGCGGGAACTGGTCCAGGCAAAATCCCGGACATTATCCGCTTTAAAAATCCAGGTTTTTTTTGCCTTGCTCTTGGCTTTGGAAGCATCCAGGGCCTCATCCAGTGTTACAATCTGCAGGGGTTCTTTGGCCATTTGTGCTTTTTGCCAGCGGGCCATTTGCTGGGGAGATAAGGTTTGCGCATAGTTCTGGCATTCCCCTGTACCGCCCACAATATGATCCGCAGGTACCGTCATCTGTACTTTAAAATTGCCAAAACATAGGGTGAACTCGCCGGTGCCGGTGAACTGGTGGTTTTGCCAGCCCTGGTCATCGCTGTAGCGGCAGAGACGGGGATACCATTGGGTCATGGTATAATTGTTATTGTCATCTTCTGCAAAATGTTCATACCCGCCGCGGGCCCCGCCAAAGCGGATAAAATCACCGCGATTGGCGATCTTATAATTCCAGTCGCAGTTGAAAACAAATTTCTGTCCTGGTTTCAGCGGCACCGGCAGGTTCACTTTCATCATGGTCTTATTGATCGTATAGTTCAGGGCCTTGCCGGTAATATCGGTGAGTTTGGTGATATTCACCCCGTACCCGTTGTCCGATTTCCGTTCCTGGTAACGGTCCAGTACTTTATCCGTGGCCTGCACCGGCATCCGGTTGCTGTTCTGGTAATCCGCATTGTTCACCGTGCTGTGCTGGTTCTCGTCCAGTTGCATCCAGAAATACGTGAGCACATCCGGTGAATTATTGAAATAGGTGATGGCCTCACTGCCGGACAATTTATTATTGGCTTCGTCCAGCTCGCATTTGATATCATAATCCACCCTTTGCTGCCAGTATTTGGCACCAGGGGCGCCGCTGGCAGTACGCTGCTCGTTGGGGGTGGGCAGGATCGTTCCCAACTGCTCAAACTTGTTGGCATGATTGGAACTGGCATTGTTTTGCTGCTGAGCATGGGTTAACCCCGACAGGGACAACAGCAGGCAGCTTAGTAACAGGATTTTCTTCATGGCAGATTTTTTTTATAGAGGTAAACGTGTTAAGGCCATTTGTAAGGACAGGCTGAAGATGGCGGCCGATAAGAAGATCACCCATTCCCGGCGGTTGATCTTCAGGACGGTGACCAGGACCTGGGTAACCAGGAGCAGGGTGCTTACGACCACGATCTGCCCGGCTTCGAGGCCGAGGTTGAAACCAAAAAGACCCCACCCAAAACTTTGGTCCTGCGCCAGCATGAAACGGATAGTATTGGCAAAGCCCATCCCGTGGATCAGCCCGAAAAACAAGGCCAGGAAATAATTGATCCGGATGGATTTTGCCGTGAATTTTTTCTGGAAGAGGTTGCTGATGGCCGTCAGCACAATGGTGCAGGGGATCAGGAATTCCACCCAGTTGGCCGGAAAACGGAAGACATCCATCACACTCAGGGCCAGGGTCAGCGAATGGCCGAGCGTGAAGGCGGTGACCAGGACAAGAACCTGTTTCCAGTCCTGCAATATATAGATAGCCGCCAGGGCAGCAATGAACAACAAATGATCCAGGGCATCCCAGCTCATAATATGTTCCCAGCCGAGCCCGAAATAAAAATTGAAATCGCTCATCCTTTTTTGGGTTTGATCATCGAACCAATCGCCTATTTTTACCGTCAAAGCTTAGGTCCGCCAAAATAAGGCCCAATTGGTTAATCCAAAAAAATAAAAGTGTCAATGGTATCATCTGTCTATAAATGGCTGTTCATCCCGCTGGTTGCGGTCCTGCTGGCCGGCAAACCGGCGCCGCATCCCTTTCATGTAAGCGTTATCGAGATCAACCACAACGCGGCGGACAGGACCCTGGAGATCAGTTGCAAGATATTTACTGACGATTTTGAAAAGATACTGGCAAAGAATTTCAAGACCAAAGTGGACCTGATCAATCCTGTGGATAAGGCCCCTATGGATTCCCTGGTAAAAAAATACCTGCTCAGCCACCTGTCCATTTCAGTCAACAATAAGCCGGTAGCCCTGGAGTTCATCGGGTTTGAAAATGAAAAGGAAGCCGCGTATGGATATATCCAGGCGGACTATGTGCCGGTTTTAAACCGGATCAGCATCTCCACCAATATTATGTACGATCAGTTCGATGACCAGGTGAATATTATGCATGTGATCGTGAACGGGAACCGGAAGAGTACGAAACTGAATTTTCCGGATACTGAGGCTTCACTACAGTTCTGACTTCACGAAAGGGGTTGTTATTATTCATTATTGATTATTTCGTGAAAGGCTGAAATGCACTAAAGAGCAGAGGCGGTATTAAAGAAGATAGCGGAAGCGATATGCCGTACTATATAACAAGTAGTTTATGGTAAAAGTCTTCCTGCTTTAAAACGGGAAGTGCAAAACATTGACTCTCCCTGCTTTTTAATAATAAAATAATCAGTAATTAATAATCATTATTGT
>JBBIGW010000021.1:0-34373 GCA_037447355.1 Bacteroidia bacterium
TTGGATTCAACCTTAAATTTTTTACTTACCGCTGTATAGATAAAGCATTCCCGTCCGGCCTCCGTTTTAAAATACAACCAGTGCTCCACAGGACGGGGCTGATCCAGTTTATCCCCGGCTTTTTGCAGTTGCATCACCACTTTCTGGTTGCCCATGTATTCCCTGGTTTCTTCATTCGGGTATAAGAACCGGAGATAGGCATCCCAGGGCCGGTCTTCTTTTACCAGGAAGGCAGGTGTGTAACCCGGAAACTGCCTGGCCAGGAGGTTTGCGACTGCTTCCCTTAACCCGGAGGTATCTGTTACATAGAAATAATCTTTTCGTTCACATTGGTAAGTGAAAGTGCCGGACAGTACAGGTTTTCCCAACCGGTTCAGCAGGGTAACGACAGAATCAGAAATTTTATTCAGGGAATTGAATGCCAAAGGAGCGGGGAGACCTTCCGCGGTACAGTTCCTGAACTGCACACCAGCCGCGAACAGGAAGGGATATTGCGTATCCGGGGCTGTTTTTTTAAGGGACATATTTACCAGGGTACTCCCTGGTCCCTTTTCATAGCGGGCCAAATAAGTGTCCCATTCACCGGTTTGAGAGAATAGGGATTGTAAGAGCAGGGTAAAAATGACGGAAAATAAAATTCTTTTCATGCGGTGGTGAAGGTATGTCAAAAGCAGGCGGCGGGCGGAGCCGGGGATCATTTTAGGATTTTGTTAGCGCGGCAAAAAAATCAACTGAGCAATTTCAGTCCCCGCTCTCATTTCTTTTCCCTCAGCCAGGCAACCAGTTCTTTTTTAACAGCCGCCCCGATTATTTTTTGCTGGATCGGGTTGGTCAATAAAGCCCGGCTGGCGGCATTGTCACCGATTTCCAGCAAAACCCGGTAAGGAGCGGAATTGACGTTTTCATCGAGACTGTAAAAACTGAGTTTGCCAGTGGCTGCACAGCGGTAATCGTTCCGGCCCGTTGTACTGTCCAGCAGCACACCCCGGTTTTCCATACCCGTAACAACACATATTGCTTTTACTAATCGCCCGGCCAGTTCCCGGTTATGCGCTTCATTGGGATCGCCATAGTGGATATACCCCCAAACTGCATTCCGGTTGGTGCCGCCATTGTTATGTACGGCAATAAAAACCTGCGGCTTCTTTTTATTGGATTCCGCTAATTCATAGGCATATCCTGAGAGCATGCCATCTATCAGCGCGGATGTATGGGAAATTTTGGTATTACTCCCCGAATCGGCATGGTGGTAACCGGCTTTGCCCAGGCTCCAGACCTTGTATTCCCGCAAGGATGGCTGCGTTTGCATCGCTGCCTCCACGATGGCATTGCAGGTAGCTGCCTCACTGAAATCCTTGCCGGTATCGGTTTGGTGGGAGGGCTGCCAGACAATTTTTTGTTTGGGTTTGCCGCCGGTCCTGCTCTGGAGACAGGCCTGGGTAAGCAGGATGGACGGGAGGAGAAAAAAAACCATTTTCTTCATATACCTGGTTTTTTCTAAAGCTACGAAACAGGGTTGATAATTGCCCCGGATAAGGAAAAGAACAAACCAGTATCCATGCTTTACCGTGAATCCATCCAACAGGTAAACCGGCACCCTGCCCGGTCAATAGCTTTTCCACGGAATGAGGGATCTCCGGGTCCCCGTTTCCCTGCTTCCTGCTACTAAAAATCTTCCCACATTTTTCCCACTATATTGTGAATAACTGCCCCCGGGCCGCTCCGTGTTTTCTGCTCCTTTGCATTAAATTCGCCGCCTGACTTTACCCTAAATTAAAAAGTAAACCGTGAGATTAAAGAGTTTAGAAATCAAGGGCTTTAAGAGCTTCGCCGACAAAACGGTCGTGAATTTTGACGATAATATTACCGGCATCGTGGGGCCGAACGGTTGCGGCAAATCAAATATTGTGGACAGCATCCGCTGGGTGATCGGTGAACAAAAGATCAGTCACCTCCGGAGTGAAAACCTAGACAGCCTGGTGTTTAATGGTTCCAAGACCCGCAGTGCCAGCGGGCTGGCCGAAGTGAGCCTCACTTTTGAAAATACCCGGAACCTGCTGCCCACCGAATTCAGCACGGTAACGGTTACCCGAAAATTTTATAAAAGCGGCGAAAGCGAATACCGCCTGAATGATGTGCAATGCCGGCTGAAAGATATCCAGAACCTGTTCATGGATACCGGGGTGAGCACGGACAGCTATGCCATCATTGCCCTTGACATGGTGGATGACCTGATCAAGGACAAGGATAACAGCCGCCGCAAAATGCTGGAACAGGCCGCGGGTATCTCCATTTACAAGACCCGGAAGAAAGAAGCTAAACAAAAACTGGAAGCCACCGAACAGGACCTGGCCCGTATTGAAGACCTGCTTTTTGAAATCAATAACCAGCTGAAAGCCCTGGAGAGCCAGGCGAAGAAAGCCGAGAAATACCACGAGATCAAAAAAGACTACCGGGAGATCAGTATCGAACTGGCTAAAGCCAGCCTGGAAGGATTTAACCTGAGCTATAAAGACCTCAATGAACAAAATGACCTGGAGACCGATAAGAAGCATAAACTCGAGGCCGAGATAGGAACCCGGGAAGCCGAACTGGAACAGGAGAAACTGGCTTTCGTGGAAAAAGAAAGACAGTTGCAGGCCATGCAGCATTCCTTCAACGAAATGCTGCAGACCGTGCGCAGCAAAGAAAATGACAAGAACCTTTCCGCGCAACGGCTCGAACACCTGCACGAAAAAGAAGGCAGCCTGCAGGAATTCCTGCTGAAGGCAGAAGGCCAGCTGAAAGGCATTGAAGAAAGCATCGGCTTTACCAGCCAGCAGGTGGTGGATGAAGAAAACAGCCTGGAGCTGCTGAGTGAACAACTGGCGCAGCTGAATAACGAAGTAAATGCCAAACGCGAAGTGCTGGATGAGAAGCGCCGGATGCTGGACAGTCTCCGCAATGAATACCAGCAGATCCAGCGTCAGCAGTTTGAGGCGGAGAAAAAAGTGGCCGTGGCAGATACTTCCGTTCAAAACCTGCAACGGGTGATCCAGCAGATCGAGGAGGAGCGGTTGCAGCGGGAAGAGCAGCGGCATCACCTGGACAACGACCGCCTCCTGAAGGAAAAGGAACTGCACATTAAAAAAGTGGACCTGGAGCAATTGCAGCAGCACCAGGAAAATACCAAAGAACAAATCCTGCAGACCCAGGCCGTTCTGGATGGCCTGCGCAATAACCTCGCCGGCGAAACCCGTAAACTGGATGCCAAAAAGAACGAACATGACCTGTTGAAGAGCATGATCGATTCAATGGAAGGGTACCCCGATTCGGTGAAATTCCTTCACAACAATGACCAATGGAATCACAGTGCCCCGATTCTTTCCGATGTGCTCTATGTGAACGAGGAATACCGGACCGCACTGGAAAATGTACTGGAACCTTACCTGAGTTATTATGTCGTCAATAACCTGCCGGAGGGCTTGCAGGCCGTTCACCTGCTGGATGAAAACAAGAAAGGGAAGGCCAACTTCTTCCTGCTGGATAAAGTGAATGAAGGCGCCTCCGGGATCGCGGCTCACCAGTTGGAAGGGGCTATTCCCGCTCTCAGCGTGGTGGAAGTGGAGGAGAAATACCGTAAACTGGCCGAGCACCTGCTGGGAAATGTATTCATCGCCGACAGCGAAGATGCCCTGCAGAACAGCAACGGGTTCGTGGTCATCGAAAAACATGGCAAATACGTAAAAGGAAAATATTCCCTGACCGGCGGCAGCGTGGGACTGATCGAAGGCAAGAAGATCGGCCGGGCCAAGAACCTGGAGAAACTGCAGGAGGAAATCCTGGCACAGGATGCCGTGGTGGATGCCCTGCGCGCCGATATCCAGGCAAGACACAACGAAGTGATCGCGTTCAATGAGGACCTGCGGGAATCCGCTATCCGCGAAACAGAAAAAGAGATCCAGCAACTGACCAACGAAGTGTTTGCCCTGCACAATAAACTGGAAAACCTGCACGGTATGCAGGTAAGCAGCCAGCACCGCCTGGAAGAACTGAACTTGCAGATGCAGCAGACACACAGCTCTGTGGAAGTGGTGCGCGGCCAGCTGGCTGAATACACGGAACTCCTCCAGGCGAATTCCGCCAAACTGGCCGAAGCGGATGAAGCATTTAAAGTAACCGAATCCGATTACAATGAAGCCAGCCGCCAGTACAATGAATTTAACCTGAATGTGACCCGCCAGCAAAGTAAGATCAACGGGCTGCGGCAGGAACTGGAATTTAAGAACAACCAGCTGAAAGACCTGCACCAGCAGATCGAAAGCAATACCAGTCACCTGGCAGATACCCGGAGTAATATTGAACAATCTTCACAGTCCCTCCATGATATTGAAGCGTCCCTGCTGGAATTGCTCCGCCGTAAAGAAGAAGAGGAGCGGAACCTCAACGAAGCGGACCAGGCTTATTATAATTTCCGCAACCAGCTGAGTGAAAAGGAAAGCGCCATCCGGCACCAGGTAAAGGAAAAAGAGCAGGTCGAATACCTGCTGGCCGCGATAAAGGATAAATTAAATGAGTTGAAACTCCAGCTGGCCGGGATGAAGGAACGCCTGAATGTGGAGTTCCGTATCAACCTGGAAGATATCCTGGGAGAAGCCCGCAGCGGCGAAGTCCCCGTGGAAGAACTGCAGGAGAAAGCCGACCGGATGAAGAAACGGCTTGAGAACCTCGGGGAAGTGAACCCGACGGCCATCGAAGCGTTTACCGAAATGAAAAAGCGGTATGACTTCATTGTAGAACAAAAGACCGACCTGGTAAATGCCAAGGACAGCCTGCTGAAAACGATTGAAGAAGTGGAAGCAACGGCCAACCAGAAATTCCTGGATACATTCCACCAGGTGCGGGAAAATTTCCAGAAAGTGTTCAAGACCCTTTTCACCGAAGACGACCAGGCCGACCTGGTACTGGAAAACCCGGAAAACCTTGCCGACACCGGCATTGATGTGGTGGCCAAACCTAAGGGAAAACGACCGTCCTCACTGACCCAGCTGAGCGGGGGAGAAAGAACACTGACCGCAACGGCCCTGCTTTTTGCGATCTACCTGATCAAACCCGCCCCGTTCTGTATCCTGGATGAGGTGGATGCACCGCTGGATGATGCCAATGTGGGCAAGTTCACCAATATGATTCGCCAGTTCAGTGATAACTCGCAATTTATCATTGTGACCCACAATAAAATGACCATGAGTACCGTGGATGTGATTTACGGAGTGACCATGCAGGAACCGGGGGTGAGCAAGCTGGTGAGTGTGGATTTCAGGAATTTGCAGACAAATCAGAATTAACAGTAAATGAGTTAACTGGTTAATAGGTTAATTGGTTAATAGGAAACACCAATGACCAATGATGTTTTTTTTAAGATCGGATTCTGGTTATTATTGATCCTTGTAAATTGAACTTTTTTTGAAACCTGGATCTAGGTTATTTTTTGGATCTTGTCTCCTGGCATCTTGGTTCTTTTGAGACTTGTCTCCTGATATAATAGGGGCTGTATCTAAACCGGTACAGCCCCTCCAGTTTTATAAACTACAGCAAATGAGAACAATCATTCTCTTATTCGCCTCAAACATCTTCATGACCTTCGCCTGGTATTATCACCTGAAGCAACAGGGCTGGCCATTGTGGAAAGCGATCCTGATCAGCTGGCTCATTGCACTACTGGAATATTGCCTGATGGTACCGGCCAACCGGTTCGGAAAAGTGGACGGTTTTAACCTGTTTCAGTTGAAAATGATCCAGGAAGTGATCACCCTGGTCGTGTTTTCTGCGTTTGCTGTCTGGATCATGAAGGAGCCTTTTCATTGGAGATATATTGCCAGTTTTTTGCTACTGGCAGGCGCCGTGTATTTTATGTTCAGCAAACCGGCGCTCTGAAAGGAAGACCGGTAAATCAATTATCGGCCATGAACGTTTTGTGTTGTTCCCGTTGCCTCGCCCTCCGGTTAAAATCGGATTTGATCTTATGCACAAAGGCACTCAGGCAAAAATAAATACCGGCAATCAGCAAAAAGCCGGCGACGATCGCCCAGAAGTACCAGGATTTATCCTTTTTTAATTCGAAAATGGCATAAAAAGTGACCAGAACAAAGCCGATAAGCGACACAAAACCAATCAGCAATTGCGTATAATACTTCTCGGAGTGAGAGTTGGGATGAGATCCTGGCATACAGCGTATTTTTAACAGGGTTAATGGCAGGCGAATTTACGAAAAAATAATCTTCTGTTAATCTTGGGATGGCCGGCCCACTTTCCCCGGTGCTTACTATTTTTGAGGAATCTAAACAGAAATATGAAAAAAACATTTTTTTTAGTAGCGCTACTTTTTGCCCTGGCAGGACTGCAGGCCCAGGAAAAGCCGGAAGGGCTGTTCATCGGATCCAGGGCACCGGATTTTAAAGCAAAGGACCAGGAAGGGAAAGAGGTCCGGTTAAAGGACCTTCTGAAAAAGGGTAAAGTGGTGCTGGTCTTTTACCGTGGTTACTGGTGCCCGTACTGCAACAGGGAATTGTCCCGGCTGCAGGATTCACTCTCCCTGATCACCGCAAAGGGCGCCACGGTAGTGGCTGTCTCCCCCGAAAAACCGGAAAACGTGGGGCAAACGGTGGAGAAAACAAAAGCTACCTACCCGGTATTGTACGATGAGGGATTAAAGATCATGAAAGGGTACGAGGTGGAATATGAAATGGAGGAAAATACACTGGCCCGCTACCGGAGCAGCGGGCTGGATATTGAAAAGAACAATGGGCCCAATGGAAAATACCTGCCTGTTCCCGCCGTGTATATTATTGACCGTGAATCGACGATCACCTACCGTTTTTTTGATGCGGATTACAAAAAACGCCCCAGTGTGAAGGACTTACTGGATCAGTTATAAATCCCTTTTCTCGGCCACCAGGCAAAAAGAACGGATCCCGGTCTGGGTCCTGGACCCGGTAAAATCCGGCTCATTCACCGAAGAACAACGGATAAAGAGAAGGTTATTCAGGTGACAGAGCAGTTTCCATTCCTCTTCTGTATAGGTTCTGAATCCATACCGGGTGAACGGCAGCAGTTTCATGGTTTCCCGGCTGCGGATCGTGGTGTACAAACGACCGCCGGGTCTCAGCACTCTGCATATTTCCAGTAAATGCTCCTGTGGATCATCCCAGAAATAAGCTACATTAATACAAAATACCTTGTCAAAGCTTGCAGAAGGGAAAGGCATTTTATCACTCTGTCCCTTTACCAGTGACAGGCCGCCTTCTCTAACCAGTTCTTTATTGTGCTTCCGCGCAGCCTTTACCATAGCACGGGAAAAATCCAGCCCGGTAATCCGCAGATTGTCCGCCCGGCTGAATTGCTTGGAGAAAAATTTTCCATTCCCGAACCCGATCTCCAGGATGGACTGGTTCTCCCGGATCATCATTTCATCCAGGGTAAAATCATAGAGAAATTCATTGGCGGTATTCATTTTTTCAGCTACTTCCATACCGGAAGTGCCCGCCGGCTTTCGGAGTTGCCGGGCCATTTTTTTCCAGCGGAGCTGTTCGAAGAATTTTCTAAACACAGGTTAAGGGTTGCTTGGTATTTCTACCATGCAATCTTAGCGATTTTTCCGTTATTTCCTGCAAAATATAACGCGTTTCCGGTCTTCGCCCTGCGACATACATGAAAACCTTCCTGACTGATCCAGGTCCAGTTCTGCCCCCCGTCACTTGTATAATCCACACCATTCAAACCACAGGTAATGGCTTTCTTACGGGAAATATATTCTACACAGCTCCGGTAACCATGCGGAGGTATATCCGGGGCTGACCAGGTCTTTCCGCCGTTACGGGTGTAAAAACAGTTTTTTTCTACAGATGAAGGGACATTAAAATCCCCGCCGGCAATGATCATATTCTTTCCGCCCTGCAGTTTGTAGTTGTCCCATACTGCGACTGAATTGGCGCCGGTACTTTCCCTGCCCTGCAGGATCGGGAGTGTGAGAGAGGGTTTCCGGGAAAACAGCCGCGAATGAAGTCCCCCGGTGACAAATACAGCCTCATCCCGGTCCAGCACACGGATATTGGTACCGCTGGCGGCAAAACAGGCCTCCCCGCTGTCGGCCAGGGGCCGTTTATCCGCCGGTACTTCATGCCAGCTCATACCCCCGTCAAAAGTCCGGGCTACAAAAAACTTTCCTTCCAGCGGGTCCCCGATCACGATTCCTGCCTGCTCATTCCAGAATTCCATCGCATCCAGGAACATGCCTTTTGCATTGTTTTCATAGACGATCTTCCAGGTATCCCCGCCATTGGTGGTCTTTAAGATATATGCCGGGGCGTCCACACTCATGATGATAGCAGTGCTGGCGTCAAAGGCCTCAATATCGCGGAAATCGTTTTTTTCAAAGCCTTTCACCACCGACCATTTCCATTGCTGCCCGCCATCTGTTGAACGGCCGATTGTGCCATTGCTGCCACTGACCCAGATAATCTGCTCATTCACCACGCTCAGGCCCCGGATACTGGTTGCCGTACCCGAAGTAAGCAGTTTCACAACCGGTAACTGCGCGGTAAGCAGGGCGGGTAAAAACAGGGACAGAACCCCAATAATTTTCAACCGGTGCATAGGCTTGATTTATTTCAGTTGAGTGATTAATTCATTCTGTTCCACCAATCCTTGTTTACGCCAGGTTTCTTTACCGCCTTTATACACAATAAATACAGGGATGGACTCGATTTGCAGGGTCTTCATCAGGCCGGTATGAATACCCGCATCGATTTTCAGGAAAATAAAATGCAGGCTGGAATCCGCCCGGATCGTTTGGATCACTGGTTCCATTTTTACACAGGGAGGGCACCATGCTGCACCAAAATCCACGAGTACTGTTTTGTCTGCCGGGATGGATGCCAGGTATTCTTCCTGGCTGATCTGTTTTTCATTGCTGCTGCCTTCCACAGGTTTACCGGCATTCCTCCAGGCATTAATCCCACCGGCCAGTTCAATGACCTGCTTGTACCCGTTCTCCCGCATCCAGCCGGCAGCGGCGGCGCTGCGTCCCCCGCCCAGGCAATAGATATAAACCGGTTTGTCCTTGTCCACGTATTTGACCCGTTCAAAAAATTCTGCTTTATTGGTCCAGTCAGCCTGGAGAGCATTCTTCAGGTGTCCGCCTCTAAATTCGGTCGCTTTCCGTACATCCAGTACCTGTACGCCGGGGGCGGACAGCCCTTTTTCAAATTCATCAGGGCCCGCCTGGATATCGGTTGTCCCTGGTTGTGAATTACACGAAACCGCAGTTAATAATAAGAAAGAAAATAATGCGTTCTTCATTGGAAAAATTTCACAAATGTAGGGATTATTTTCCCCGGCGGCAGCCTGTTTGCTTCCGGGGGATGAGCGTAATCAAAATAGTATTATTTTTAGCGTTTAAAAGGATTTTTCACTTATGAATAAAATTATTGGAATTTCTGGGCTGGCAATTCTGTTGCTGACTTCCTGTCAGAAAGAACTGAGTTATGAGGCGCCTGACACCCCGGCGCAAGGGAGCCTGCAGAGCGAGGTATCGGGTGATTGTCTTCCCAAAACAGTAAATGGTACATACGAGGCCGGCACCCAGTTGGTCGCGACAAACAATACCATTACCATCAGCGTAGATGTAATCCAGGCCGGAAACTACCTGATCACCACTGATACGGTAGACGGTTTTTATTTTAATGCTACCGGGATCTTCACGACCACCGGGAATAATGTGGTTACACTCCGGGCTAATGGTACACCTTTCGCCGCTGGTGCAAAAAACTTTGTCGTCAGTTTCGACAGCACGTATTGTGATGTCCAGGTAACCGTCTTACCCTCCGGTGCCGGCGGACCAGCTGTATATACACTGGAAGGCACAGGTACTCCCACTTCCTGTTCGGGCGCCACCGCCAGTGGAAATTATATTATCGGCACCCCGCTCAACAGCAGTAATAAGGTCACACTATCGGTAAACGTAACTACCATCGGAACCTATAATGTCAGTACAACCGCTACAAATGGTATGACATTTTCGGGCAACGGTGCTTTTATTTCCACCGGTGTACAGCCACTGGTACTTACCGGGTCCGGCACGCCAGGCGGTACGCCCGGAGCGGTAACCATACCGGTTACGGCGGGTTCTTCCAGTTGTAGTTTCCAGGTTACAACAGTTACCGGAGCCACGTTTTCCATCGATTGTGCCAGTGCCATAGTGAATGGAAGCTACCAGGCCGGCACGGCCCTTACCGCATCCAATACGGTGGATATTTCAGTGAATGTGCTTACGGCGGGACCCTATACGATCAGCACAACGGCCACAAACGGAATGACATTCAGCTCCAGTGGTACATTTGCCGCGCCGGGATCCATCAATATACAGCTGGCAGGTTCCGGCACACCGGCAGCTGCCGGAACATTTAATATCCCGGTTCCCGGCACAGTAGCCTGTACGTTCCCGGTTACCTGTACGGCAGCCCCTTCTGTGGACTGGAAGTTCACGGCAGGCACCACCACTTACCAGGGCCCCGTAACGGATGTGCTGCTGACAACTGTGCTGCCTCCGTATCTGAACCTGGCGTATACCGGGTTGGATGCCTCAATGAATGAAATCGGGTTTAACCTGGTGGATGTGAGTGGTGCGATCAACAACAATGAAACCTATTCGACCGTAATCTCGACGAATAATGTCTGCGTATTTACTTTTATTATTAATGGCGGAACTGACGATTATTCTACGGATGCCACCCGGAACCTGACTTTTAAAGTGACGAATCATAATACATCCACCAAAACCATTTCCGGAACATTCAGCGGCCAGGTTAAGAACAGTGCCAATGCCACGGTGAATATTACGAATGGTACTTTTACCGGTGTATACCAATAATTAGTTCACGTTATACTCAATAAAAAATGCCTCGTCCGGAGGCATTTTTTATGCATCAGAATGCTTTTTTCCTGCCCGGTTCCGGCGGGGATAGTTTGAAATCATCCAGGGCGCTTTTCTGGCTGATCATTTTCTCAATGTCTTCAGCTTTCCGGGGAGCGAGGCGGGAGAGGATCTCGTACCCGTTTTCCGTGATCAGCAAATCATCTTCAATACGTACAGCGATTCCCCACCATTTTTTATCACAGTTACTGTCCGAAGGAATATAAATGCCGGGTTCAATGGTGATGACCATGTCTTTCTGCAGGGTTTCCATCGCTCCCCGGTCATGCACATCCAGCCCGATATGATGGCCCAGCCCGTGCGGGTAATATTTATTGACTTCTTTTTTTTCCTTTATGATCCCCAGTTTAACCAGTCCCGCGGCAATGGTTTCTCTTGCAGCATTACTGGCATCGGCAAATTTTGAACCGTCCCTCAGTGTTTTAAAGGCGGCTTCCTGGGCCTGGTAAACCAGTTCGTAGATAGCTTTTTCTTCCGGGGAGAATTTTCCGTCTGCCGGAACTGTCCTTGTGACATCTGCCGTGTAGCCATGATATTCAGCTCCCACATCCATCAGCAGGAGGGAATTTCCGATCCGGGTCTTTGTATTCTCCATATAATGCAGCACACACCCATTTTCCCCCGCGCCAACAATCGAACCGTACCCAACCCCCTCTGCTCCCTGTTTCTTATGTACATATTCCTGCAGACCCTGGATCTCCAGTTCTGACATGCCCGGGTGAATGGCTTTCATTACTTCGGTATGGGCCTGGCAGGAAATTTCCACTGCCTTTCGCAGGAGGGCCATTTCATCAGGGGTTTTGATCCGGCGAAGCTTTCCGGTCAGTTCATAATACAGCCGGTTATCAAATCGCACCGGGTTATTGGCAGCATACCCCGATTTTTGCCTGAACTGTTCCAGCAGGTCATAAAGATCCGCCTTATCATACCCGTTCGCCACATCTGCAGGCAACTTATCAACGATGATTTTTTTAAATCCGGAGAAATCAACCGGGTAATTCTTAAAAGCATCCCCGTTGTACACCCGGTCAATGCCGAGTTTTTCACGGGCCCCTTCTGCACCCAGCCTTTTCCCGGTCCATTGTTCCGCCTGGACATTTCTTTTTTGTACAAAGAGCAGTTCTGTATATGTTTTACCGGCAGAATCAGCCTGAGGTTCTTTAAATACCAGCAACAGGGAATGCGGCTCTTTATACCCGCTGAAATAATACATGTCCGGGTTGGGGTGGTAGAGGTAATCCACATCATTGGAAAAATTGCGGGTGGGATAGGCAAAGATCACAGCCACCGAACTGTCAGGCATACTGGCCCTCAGGGCCGCCCGCCGCCCGGCATAAAAATCTTTTCCCAGGTAATCGGTGGGCAAAAATTCATCCTGTGCAAAAAGGAACGGGGAGAAACTGATAAGCAGCACTGCCGGCAGCCAGTAAGAAACATGTATTCGGCGCATATCTTCGTAGTTGAATAGCTAAAATACTTTTTTCCAACTACCAGGCCGGGTAAATTACACGAGCGGGTTATTCCTCATCATCTTCTTCAAAAAAAGCATCCTGGTTGCTCCGGTAATAAACTTCCCACGCTTTTACCGCATCGTCACTGAGGCACTCAATTATATCAAACAGGCTGTCCTTTTTTAATTTCCAGGCAGTTTCCATCGGCTCATCATACCGCTGTACAAACAGGCAATGATCCGTGACCACGGCCACACGGATCAGGATAACGGGGGAATCTTCCTTCTCTTTCACCAGGTAGTAACACCCGGTCTCCAGCAAATCATACGTATACATAATTCCTCTATTTAAAATAAATGAACAGTTCGTTTCGCAGAAAACATTCCTGCAAGCGCAGCAATCCGTTTATATACCTGGAAAGAATTTAGGGGGTCAGCAGACAGTACGAAATTAAGATTATTGACAGATTTCGCCGGTCAAAAATAAAGCAAAATTTCAAAATCCGTAAAACTGCTATTTCTTAATTTATTAAATAACAGCAAGATAGAAGACTTTATTCAATATTTTCATCCGGATTTACCTGGTGGGTAATATTCATTCATAATGGGTTGGAAAAAGGGATTTTGGGTCCTTACATTTATCGATTCAGTCGCTTCTTCAAGACATCCATTTGACCAGCGATAGCCTGTTTTAAATCCACGGTCCGAATAATTTAAATGAGGTCATGTGTGAATCAATATTCATCTGCAGGATTTGTACCGGTAAGCTGGCTATTTTTCCTTTTATTAATTGTAAATTTGCATCCCGTTATTCAGTTCCAATCAGACTCCGTAGCTCAGTTGGTAGAGCTATTGACTCTTAATCAATAGGTCCAGGGTTCGAGTCCCTGCGGGGTCACAAGTGATGATAGCCCGGCTTTATGCCGGGTTTACTTTTTTATCTCCCCCCGCAGGGATGAGAAGTTTACCCCGACGCGGGAGGGGAGTCCCTGCGGGGTCACAAGTGATGATAGCCCGGCTTTATGCCGGGTTTACTTTTTTATCTCCCCCCGCAGGGACCCCTCCGAAGCAGGGGAGTCCCTGCGGGTTATTTTTTTGCCGGTAAGAAAGAAAGGCGGGAAGCAGCATTAGTAATTCTTCCCGTCTTTCCGCCTTCCCGGCTACCCAACGTTTTGCCTCGGGGCAAACCCTGTATGCTTTCACCGGTTAACTCACTAAAATAACTACTTCGTTTTCCCCAACTGTTAATAACTCTAAATCCTTACAGCCCAGCCTGTTTTGGTATATTTGCCGAATGACCGCACCTGAATAAGGTCTGTCTGTCTTTATTTTAAGAAAGACCTGTCAGCATGCAGGCAGGATGCAATAATTACACATATAGAAAGTACTGTGACCATGGCAAAGGACAAAGACACAACGAACCTGTTTGATTATACCGAAGACAGTATCAAGTCCCTCGACTGGAAAGAACATATCCGCCTCCGGCCGGGTATGTATATCGGTAAACTGGGTGACGGCGCTTCTCCGGATGACGGGATCTATGTGCTGGTGAAAGAAGTAATGGATAACTGTATTGATGAATACACGATGGGGTACGGGAAAACAGTGGAACTGACCATCGATGGAAAAACAGTTACTGTTCGTGACTTTGGCCGGGGCATACCGCTTGGCAAAGTGGTGGATGTGGTGAGCAAGATCAACACCGGCGCCAAATACGACAGCAAAGCCTTCCAGAAATCTGTGGGGCTGAACGGAGTGGGTACCAAGGCCGTGAATGCATTAAGCCACTATTTTAAAGTAACAGCCATCCGGGAAGGAAAGGAGAAAACGGCGGAGTTTGAAAGAGGAGTTTTAATAAAGGAACACAAGGAAGCTAAGACCGGCGAACAGAACGGTACCCTGGTGACCTTTATTCCTGATGAAACCGTATTTAAGAATTTTAAATTCCTCCCGGAATTCCTGGAAAACCAGATATGGAATTACTGTTTCCTGAACGCCGGGCTCCGGATCGTTTTTAACGGTAAATCCTTTGTCAGCAAAAACGGGCTGCTGGATCTCTTACAACGCAAGACGAATGAGGACGAGATCCGTTATCCCATTATCCATATCTCGGGTGATGATATAGAAGTGGCGATTACACATAATAATGATTATGGCGAGGATATCTACAGTTTTGTAAACGGCCAGCATACCACCCAGGGCGGTACCCACCAGCAGGCTTTCCGGGAAGCCTATGTGAAAACCATCCGTGACTTTTTCAAAAAAGATTATGATGCCTCTGATATCCGTACGGGTATCGTGGCGGCTGTTTCGGTGCGGGTGGTGGAACCGGTTTTCGAATCACAGACCAAGACCAAACTGGGCTCAGTGAATGTGGACATTGGCGGCCCCAGCATGAAGCAGTTTGTGGGCGACTTCTTCTCGAAAGAGCTGGATAATTTCCTGCATAAGAATCCCGCGATCGCCGAAGCCCTGAAGAAGAGGATTGAACAAAGCGAACGGGAACGGAAAGAACTGGCCGGTATCAAGAAACTGGCCAACGAAAGGGCAAAGAAAGCCAACCTGCATAACCGAAAACTGCGCGACTGCCGCTATCACCTGGATGAAGAAGCGCCGGCCAAGGGCAGGGAGGAATTTGTAGCGAAACAAAAAGAAACGACCATCTTCATTACCGAAGGAGACAGTGCCAGCGGTTCCATTACAAAGGCCCGGAACGTGGAGATCCAGGCAGTATTCAGCCTGCGCGGTAAACCGCTGAACTGTTTTGGCCTGACCAAAAAAGTGGTGTATGAAAATGAAGAGTTCAATTTACTGCAGCACGCCCTGAACATTGAAGAAGGGCTCGAAGGCCTCCGCTTCAACAACGTGGTGATCGCCACCGATGCGGATGTGGACGGCATGCATATCCGGTTGCTGCTCATGACTTTTTTCCTGCAATTTTTTCCCGACCTGGTGAAACATGAAAAAGTGTACGTACTGGAAACCCCTTTATTCCGGGTGCGGAACAAACAGGAAACCATCTATTGTTACGAGGAAAATGAGAAACAGGCGGCCATGAGAAAACTGGGTGGCAAGCCGGAAGTAACCCGTTTCAAAGGACTGGGAGAGATCAGTCCCGATGAGTTTGCCCAGTTTATCGGACCGGATATGCGCAAACAGCTGATGCGGGTGGAAGAAGGGGATCATATCCAGCAACTGCTGGAATATTATATGGGAAAGAACACCCCCGACCGGCAGGAATTTATTATTGGAAATCTTCGTATTGAGACAGACAAAGTGGAAGAAGCGGTATAATTATGTTTGAATTTCACGCGGATAGAAAAAGGTATTTCGACATTCAGGTACTGAATGCAGAAAAGTATGTGATTCCTTTTATCGAGGAAAGTTTTCCCCTGCACCCGGGAATGCGGGTGCTGGAGATCGGCTGTGGAGAAGGAGGCGTACTGAAAGCTTTTATCAACCGGGGCTGTGAAGGTGTGGGGGTAGAACTGGATGCCCCCCGGATCGAACACGCAAAAGAATACCTGCCGGAGGACATTGCTGCCGGCAGGCTGCATTTTGTGGTAAAGGATATTTACCTCGTCGATATTGAAAAGGATTTCAACGGGCTGTTTGATATCATTTTACTTAAGGATGTGATCGAACATATCCATGACCAGGCCCGGCTGATCGGGTGGATGAAGAAATTCCTGAAACCCGGCGGGATCATCTTTTTCGGATTCCCGCCCTGGTATATGCCCTTTGGCGGTCACCAGCAGATCTGTAAATCGAAACTCTCAAGATTGCCCTATATCCACTTGTTGCCAAAGAGCCTTTACCGGTGGATACTGAAGAACCGTAAAGAGAATGTAGAAGAGATGATGGAGATCCGCGAAACCGGGATCAGCATCGAACGGTTTGAAAAAATATGCCGGCAGGAAGGGTATCATTTTCCGGGTACCCGGCACTACCTGCTGAACCCGATCTACGAATGGAAATTTGGCTGGAAACCCCGGAAGCAGGCCGGGCTGATCAAAGCCATCCCGTTCTTCCGGAATTTTTTAACAACCTGTGTGTATTATATTATTCAACCCGATAATAAAGTTGTATGATTCATATTGTATTTAACGAAAGTGAACTGGACCTGATGAAGCAGGTGATCAAGCTGGATGAAACCCTGGCCGGCGAAGTGGTACTGATCCGGGATGATTTTGCCGTTGGCCCTTTACAAAACCTGGATACGGAAGAAGGCTGGCAGGCCCGGCTGGACTGGTGGAGGGAGCTGTCCCGGAACTCCCCTTACGGAACGGAAGGGATTGGAAGTTTTGATGACCGCGAAACAGTAAAGCAACTGAAAGCAAAACTGGATGAAAATCCCGCGGAGGAATTATGGATATGGATGGGGCAAAACCAGCATGATGTAATGGGTTACTACTGGCTGATGCCCCGTTTCAGGGACTACCAGGGCCGGGTGATGGTCTTATACCTGAACAACCTGCCTTTTATCAATGAAAAAGGGCATATTTTTTATCCTTCCTGGCTGAATGAGATCCAGCCGAGAGAATTTACAAAGGCCAGGAAACTGGCCCGCCCCGTTACCCTGAGTGAATTTGAGATTGATCCCGATGAATGGAGAAAGATCGCCGAAGAAAATGCCCCCGTGCGAATTCTGGAAGGCGGCAAAAAGATCACGGGCAAAGAAGAAAGCTTCTATGACAACGAGATCCTGAAAAATTGTACCGGGGAATGGCAGAAAGCCACCCGGGTGCTGAGCAATACCCTGAACCGGATGAAAATAAAGACCGGCGATCTATTCCTGATGGGAAGGATGAAACAGCTGATCGCGGATGGAAAGATAGAGATCACGGGTGACCCGGATAAGGGCTGGAAGGATTTTGATGTGAAACTGCCCGGGGCCGGGCAAACTGCACTGGCGCCGGTGGAAGAAGAAACAAAGGAATCATGAAAAATATACTGAAACTGGAGGAAGCGGGGATGCTGGCAATGAGTATTTTCATGCTAACCCGGCTGGAAGCGGCATGGTGGTGGTATCTCCTGCTGCTGATTGGGCCGGATATCAGCATGGCCGGCTATGCCGCGGGAAATAAGACCGGGGCGGCCTGTTATAATTTATTTCATCATAAAGGAGTGGCCGTTTCCTGCCTGCTGGCCGGGTGGTTGCTCCCTTCTGTCGGGTTGGTTTTAACGGGTATCGTATTATTCGGACATTCTTCCATGGACCGTATGCTGGGTTATGGGTTGAAAACCGCCGAAGGGTTTAAGTACACACATTTAGGAATAATCGGAAAGAACTAAGAAATGAGTGCAGCTAAGAATAAAATAACGGAGGTACAGAACAACGACAGCGGTTTGCATGGCCAGTATAAATCCTGGTTCCTGGATTATGCATCTTATGTAATCCTGGAAAGGGCTGTCCCGGCTGTGGAAGACGGGTTAAAACCCGTGCAACGCCGTATCCTGCATGCCATGAAGGAAATGGATGACGGGCGTTTTAATAAAGTGGCGAATATTATCGGCCAGGCCATGCAGTATCACCCGCACGGGGATGCCAGTATTGGTGATGCGCTGGTGAATATGGGGCAGAAGGACCTGCTGATTGATACACAGGGTAACTGGGGTGATGTACGCACGGGAGATGATGCGGCCGCGGCCCGTTATATCGAAGCACGCCTGAGTAAATTCGCCCTGGAAGTGGCATTCAACGCGAAAACTACGGAATGGCAGCTCAGTTATGACGGCCGTAAGAATGAACCGGTCACCCTGCCCATGAAATTCCCTTTATTGCTGGCGCATGGGGCCGATGGGATCGCCGTGGGACTCTCCACCAAAATCCTTCCGCATAATTTTGGTGAACTGATCGATGCGGCGGTTAAATACCTCAGGGGAAAGCGATTTGAATTGTACCCGGATTTCCTGACCGGGGGTATGATCGATGTGGCGGATTATAACCAGGGGAAAAGAGGCGGGAAGGTTAAAGTACGGGCGCATATAGAGGAAGTGGATAAAAAAACACTGGCGATTAAGAGCGTTCCCTATGGCGTTACCACCACCCAGCTGATGGAATCCATTGTGAAGGCCAATGACCAGAACAAGATCAAGATCAAAAAAGTAACGGATAATACAGCGGCAGAAGTGGAGATCCAGGTGGACCTGGCACCGGGTATTTCGCCGGATATTACGATTGATGCTTTATACAAGTTCACGGATTGCGAAGTGTCCATTTCACCCAATGCCTGCGTGATCGTGGACCAGAAACCGCAATTCCTGGGCGTGCAGGAATTGCTGCGCTTATCCGTGGATAAGACAAAAGACCTGCTGGAACAGGAACTGAAGATCAAACTCGGGGAGTTGCAGGAGAAATGGCATTATACCTCGCTGGAGAAGATTTTCTTTGAGGAAAAAATATACAAGGAACTGGAGAAGAAACACGAGACCTGGGAAAAAGTACTGGAAGCAATTGATAAAGCCTTTGTCCCTTTCAAAAAACAACTGAAACGGGATATATCACGGGAAGATATCATTAAGCTGACGGAGAAACCGGTCCGTCGTATCTACCGGCTTGATATTGATGAACTGAATGAACAGATCAGGGGGCTGGAAGCCGAGATCCGGCAGGTGAAATCCGACCTGGCCAACCTCGTGGATTTCGCGGTGGCTTATTACGAGAACCTGTTAAAGAAATACGGCAAAGGCCGCGAACGGAAAACCGAGATCAAACAGTTTGAAGTAATCGAGGCCAAGAGTGTGGCCATTGCCAATACCAAGCTTTATGTGAACAAGGCAGAAGGGTTTATCGGCACCGGCCTGAAGAAAGATGAGTTCCTGTTTGAATGCTCCGACCTGGATGATATCATTGTCTTTGCCAAACGGGGGATCATGAAAGTGGTGAAGGTCTCCGACAAGACCTTTATCGGAAAAGATATCCTTCACGCCGCCGTTTTCCAGAAGAACGATGAACGTACCACCTATAATATGATCTATATGGACGGGGCCACGGGGATCAGTTATGCCAAACGGTTTAATGTAACCGGTGTAACCCGGGATAAGGAATACGACCTGACCAAGGGGCATGAAAAATCCAAGGTCCATTATTTCACCGCCAACTCCAACGGGGAGGCCGAAGTGGTAAAGATCGTATTGGGAAACTGTACAGCGCGCATAAAAGATTTTGATTATTATTTTGAGGAACTGGAGATCAAGGGCCGGAACAGCATGGGAAACCAGGTCACCAAGTACCCGGTCAAATCTGTGAAGTTCAAGGAAGCGGGCCGTTCTACCATTGCCGGCAAAAAACTCTGGTATGATGACCAGTTTGGCCGCCTGAATACAGAAGAAAAAGGAAGCTATCTCGGTGTATTTGACGCGGAGGATAAGATACTGGTCATGTTCAATGATGGCAACTACGAGATCACCGACCAGGAACTGAACCGGAAACTGGATTCCGGCAAAGTGATCTTCATTGAAAAATTCAACCCGGAAAAAATCGTAACGGCTGTCTATGTGGACATGGACAAAAAGCAGTTCATGGTGAAGCGGTTTAAGATTGAAACAACCACCCTCCGGAATAAATTCTTTTTTATAAAAGAGGGGGAAGGAAATTATGTGGAAGCGGTAACTACGATGGATGAGCCCATATTGGCCATGCAGCAGGGCAGGGGGGCGCAGATCCGGAAAGGGAAACTCAAGATCACCAAAATAGCGGAAGTGACCGGCTGGAGAACCGTTGGCACCAAACTGGCTGATTACAGCAAATCCACGGAACTGGAATGGGTGAAGCCGAAAGAAGAAGACAGTCAGCCTGAATTATTCTGAACAGGTTATTGAGCTGATTGTTTTTTCCGTTTGATCCGAATGATCGCATTCCGTTCCAGCGTGCTGGATACCCGGAGATCATAGACATTCTTCCCGTCATGGATCCGCAGCAGGGCCGTATTCGGCGGGATCAGTCCCAGGTTTTCGGCAAACATGCTGATCTCATTGGAAGACTTATTGCTGTCTAATGCCAGGTTGATATGAATGGACTTGTGGGTGAGCTTCTGGTTGAACAGGATCAGTTGCTGGTTGTAAAACAGGGATATGATATCCCCGTCAATTTCACCATTATCATACACATCCACCCGGAGTGAATCGGATTCCACTTCGATTTCATTGGTCACCACGCTTTCCCTTTCGGTATATTGCTTTTCAATCACATAATTCACCACCTTACGCGGAATGACATTGGCGGCCACAACCGTATCTTCTGCCGCGGGTTGCCAGACCTGGTAATTCTCCTTGTATTCACTGATGGCTTTGAGCACGGAGTCTTTTTTACTGATATCCCCGTTCAGGGTAAGGTTAAAACCAATATCCGTGCAGGTATACTTATAATCCGGGCGGGCCGTAAAGTTGCCGGAGAGAACAGATTTGGCCTGGGACACCCGCAGGGTTCCTGTCATATCCATAATACAGTCCACTTCTAAGCGGGAGGTGGAGCCATAATAAACCACCGGTACATCGTAAAGGATCAGCTGGCGGGTGCCGGCATTATAACTTCCCTTGACCTGGAGACTGCGGAAAGTATTTTTAAAATAATAGTTCAGGATTCCTTTCACATAATTCTTTTCCGGTTGCAGCACCATTTCCACCAGGTAATTACTGGCGGCCCCGCTGGTTTTTACATTGGCATAACCGTACCAGTAACCAAAAACAGTCTGGGCACGGGAAAACAGCGAAAAAAACAGGAGACAAAGCAGAAATCCTTTCTTCATAGTCGTGAATATCGGCAAAAGACGTGCCCTGTTAAAAGGAAGTTTTACACAGGGCTATTTCAGGTATCGTTTCATCTCCCGTTCGGCATCTTTTTGCCTGATGCTTTCCCGTTTATCATGCATTTTTTTACCCCGGGCCAGCCCGATCTCGATTTTGGCAAGGTTCTTTTCGCTGAAGTAGATCCGCAGGGGAATGAGGGTGTATCCTTTCTCTTTCAGTTTGGCTTCTATCTTCCGGATCTCTCTTTTTTCCAGGAGCAGTTTCCGGTCCCGCAGGGGGTCATGGTTATTGACCGTACCGTGTGAGTATTCCGCTATATGCAATGATTTCAGCCAGATTTCCCCCTTGTGCACCAGGCAATAACTGTCATTGAAACTGGCCCTGCCGGCCCGGAGGGATTTTACTTCCGTACCGAGCAGGATCATCCCGGCTTCATATTTTACATCTATGAAATAATCATGATAGGCCTGCCTGTTTCTGAGTTCTGCCATGGGTATTATACAAGATAAGGGATCCGCCCGGAGGCTGGCAAAAGTACCCCTTACTGCTGTTCAATAAGGATCCTGTTTAGTTTTTAAATAGTCCCAGAACCGTGGCCAGTTTATTTTTCAGCTCTTTCCGGGGAACAATGAAATCGAGAAATCCATGTTCGAGGATAAATTCACTCCGCTGGAATCCCTCCGGCAGGTCTTTCTTAATGGTTTCCTTAATGACCCGGGGTCCGGCAAACCCGATCAGGGCGCCGGGTTCCGCGATATTCAGGTCGCCCAGCATCCCGAAAGAGGCGGATATACCTCCGAATGTAGGATCGGTCAGTAACGAAATATACGGGAGTTTCGCATCGCTGAGCTGGGATAACTTACCACTGGTTTTGGCTAATTGCATCAGGGAGAAAGCGCTTTCCATCATCCGGGCCCCGCCGCTTTTGCTAATGACCATATAAGGTATTTGGTGCTGGATGCAATAATCCACCGCCCGGGAAAATTTTTCCCCCATCACGCTGCCCAGGGATCCGCCGATGAATTCGAAATCCATACAGGCGATCACGAGGTCGTTGCCGCCCACTTTACCCGCCGCCACCCGCATTGAATCTTTGAGATCAGTCTTATTCCATATCTCCTCCAGCCTTTTTTTATAGGGCTTAAGGTCAGTGAATTCCAGGAAATCCTTGCTCCGGATATGCTCGAACAGTTCCGTGAATTCGCCATTATCAAAAAGGAGATCATAGTATTCCTGGCTGTTGATCCGGTGGTGGTACCCGCATTTGGGGCAAACGAAGTAGTTCTCCTTTAGTTCTGTGACTGTGCAGATAAAATTACAGTCCGGGCATTTTACCCAGAGGCCCTCCGGGGTCTCTTTTTTCTCCGATGTTTTGGTATTTATCCCTTTTTTGATACGTTTGAACCAACTGGACCTAGTCTCCTCCGCTTTCCCTTCATCCCCAGCCAGGTTTGCATCAAAATCTTCAAATTGTTTGGCCATAACCGAATCTTAAGCTACAAATATAGGGACTTTGTAATTAGCACCTAATTCACGGTAAACGAATTGCTTAGGCCAGTTATTCTATCTTTTTTTTCCCTGACTGGTTATTTCTTCAGGACCGTTTCAAAAAGCCGGAATATCCGTTTGTATTCATCGGTCCAGCTGCTGGGTTCCACAAATCCATGGTCCTCCAAGGGATAAGAAGCCAGTTCCCAGTTGTCTTTCCCCAGTTCGATCAGCCGCTGAACCAGTTTGACGGCATCCTGGTAATGTACATTCACATCCACCATCCCGTGGCAGATCAGTAAATTTCCTTTCAGTCCTTCGGCAAAATAATAAGGTGAGCTCCGCCGGTAGGCCAGGCTGTCCGTATAGGGCTCGTTCAGTATATTGGAAGTGTATCCATGATTGTAATTGGCCCAGTCCGTAACCGGGCGGAGCGCCGCACCGGCGGCAAAAACATCTGGTTCATTGAACATTCCCATCAGGGTGATAAATCCACCGTAGGACCCGCCGTATAAGCCCACATGCCGCGGGTTCACCCCGTAATTTTTTACAAGATAATCTGCTGCATCTACCTGGTCGGTAAGATCCTTGCCTCCCATATGCCGGTAGATACCCGTCCTCCAGTCCCGCCCATAGCCGGCACTGCCCCGGTAATCAATATCCATCACATAATAGCCATTATCGGCAAGCAGGTTATTGAACATATATTCCCTGAAATAACTGCTCCACCATTTATGTGCATTCTGCAAATAACCGGCCCCGTGTACAAACAATACCGCCGGTTTATTGGGATGGGGGTTCACCGGTTTATAAATTCTCGCATATACACCGGCGCCATCCCTGGCAGTAAAACGGATCAGTTCCGGTTCTCTCCAGGGATAGGCATTAAACTCATCGCTCCGGGCCTTATCCGTAAGCTGTTCCCATTTTCCCCCAGCTTTATTTTCCTGCAAATACAGTTCCCAGGGCCGGTTAGAAGAAGAATATAAATCAGCCAGCAGCTTTTCATCGGGTGAAACGGTTACCTGGTGGGCTCCGGCCAGGGTACTGATCCTTTCTTTTCTCCCGTCAGCGATGCTGAGCCGGTAAAATTGCTGTTCACCGGGGTGTACTTCATTGGTGCTGATATAAAAATATTTTTTGCCAACAGATAATTGTACCTGTTGCACTTCATAATTGCCGCTGGTGAGCGCTCTTTTCTCACCGGTACTGATGTTAGCAATGTACAGATGCGAGTAGCCCGTTGCTTCCGAACGGAACCAGTATGTATTTTCATCGATCCACCCGGCGGAGGAACCACCAAACCCACCGGTGCCGGGGCCGCCGATCCAGGCTTCATCGCGTTGCCGGTCCAGCAGTTTCAGCCCGCCACTGGTCCGGTCAAACCACATCAGCCAGCGGTCCTTGTTATCCTGCGAGCGGATCTCCAGCACGGCATTTGTACCCCGGGGCGACCAGGACAGGCTGCCAAAATTCACGGAGCGGTTAACCGCCTTCTTTGTTCGCTCTTCCAGTTGTTGGGGATAATCCTTTACATAATCAGGCAGGTCTTTGATCCCCGGAATGGAATCCGTTTTAATACTGTACACCGTGTCCTTCTCCCGGTCGTAAATAAATAGTTCATTGCCCCCCTGTGCCGCACCTAC
This sequence comes from Bacteroidia bacterium, assembly GCA_037447355.1. GTDB lineage: Bacteria > Bacteroidota > Bacteroidia > Chitinophagales > Chitinophagaceae > JJ008. Next base: position 24,305 of record JBBIGW010000021.1, read on the forward strand.
TTTGCTGCGGCCGGGAATATCGGTGGTAAACCCGGTCTCGGTTACATAACTGGGAACAATAGTCGGTTTTGATGAAGCTGTCCGGAACAACCGGTAACTCACAAAACGTCCGTCAGGACTGATCGTAAGGCCTTGCAGGTTCCTGTCATCCAGGGCTATGCTGCGCAATTCCTTTTCCTTAGGCAGGCTTTTATTATATGCATCTGCCAATTCCTTTTTTTCCTTTCGTTCTTTTAAAACCTGGAAATAAACAAGCTGGTCGTTTTGCAGCCATTGCTCCTGCGGACTGAACCCGGTTTTCCCGGCTGGGGAAGTGCCGCCTGCCCGCTGTGATAAGCCGGAAAGTGACCCGCCGGCATTCTCACCCGATTTAATATTGGTCAGTTGTAAGGTCTCACCACCTGACAAGTCCCAGGCATAAAGATTTTGCCCACGGGTATAGACAATCTTCGCTTCATTGAAACAAAACTGCGGATTGCTTTCGATCTCGGTAGTTTGTGTGATCTGCCGGGTACGTCCCGTTTTACTTTCGGTATAAAAGATATCCCCGTTCCGGGTGTACAGGTAAGCAGTCCGGGCCAGGTTATAGACATAGTTTCCGGTTGTATTGAGCTCCTGTTTTTGCAGGGGCGTGGCTTTTACCCGCTTTCGGTCGTCCAGGCTGATATAATAAAGTGAATCGGCCGGTGCTTTATCCGGGTTCCACATAAAATACAGGCGTTTCCCGTCCTGGCTCCAGAACGGGGTAGAGGGAGAACTGCCCATCCATTTAGGATCCCTCATTATCTTTTCCACCGTTAAGGAATCTGAACTGAGCTGTGAGTTTCCCAGCAATGGGAACAGCAGCAGGCAAAAGACTGCGAAGGGTTTCATAAACCGGTTATTTAGCTATAAATATATTATAGATTGGCGATTGGCGCCATACCGGTCAGCCCATTCTGGCTGGAAAATCCCTGTTAATTATTGGGGGCCCCGCCGTCGATCCAGCAAAGGATGGAATTTTTCTGAGCCGTGCTCAGGGTACCGGTTTTAGGCATGATACCGGAAGCTACCGCCGAACGGATATTGCTGCGGCTGTTGAAAATCGCGGAATACGTGGTCAGTGCCCCGGGTCCGTTTACACTGCCGCTTCCATGACAGGCGGTTTGTGTAGCACAGGTTCCCTGGATAATGGGATTTACATCTGCGGCAAAAGCTTTATTGGTTACTGTACTGCAATCCAGCCCGCCGGAATTATTATTGTTATTGTTATTGCTGCCATCCTTGCTGCAGGAATACAGGAGGAGTAAACAGCATACCGTTGTCAGCAGGGTCATTTGTCTGATCATAGTCGTTGGGTTTTGTTTTATTTCTAATCGGCGGTTGGGAAAAAAAGTTGCCTGCGCTTTCCATAAAACGCAGAAATTTCCAATACCTGTGAGAAGGTCCTGTTAATTCCAGCGGGTTATTCCTAACTTAGAAAAAAAACAGCCATGCGTTCCTACTTATTACTGCTGCTTATTGGCCTGTTGCTGTTCCCATCCTGCCAGCCAGCCCGGGAATCCCGTTCAGCCAACAGGGACCGGACAGAGCTCCTGGTGGAGGAAAATCCCTATAAACTTGATTTTGCCGCATTGAAAGAACAAAAGATCTACAGTTTTGAGGAAAGGGCCGCTATCCTGAAAGATGGCAACCGGGGAGTACTGACTGCCATGTCGGGCGGATTGATTTCCCTGGCCACCAACGCGGTCAAAAAAATGATCAAAAAGGACAGGAGCCGCTATACAGCCGAATATATTACCGGGCAAAAGGACCTGGTCTTCTATGACCAGTTGTCCACCCAGCATCCGTTTGACCCGGTGGGGATGAAGTTTAACGGGTTTACTTTATTACGGTTACTCCCGCTGCAGCAGGAACAGGAAGATACTGCCCTGATCGCTGAATTTGAACTGGACGATACGAACCTGTATGAAATTTTAAATAATAACACTTTCCGGCTGAAATTAAATAATCTGGAGCTGAACATACCCAAGGCAAAAGTGGAGAAAAAGGGGCCCCGCATTCTCAATATGGATATTGAGATCACGTTCAGTACTTCATATGTGAATGAACAGGGGATGCTGTTCGATAATGTGACACTGGGTAAATTTTATTTATTCCTGCGGAACGCCCCGGTGGATAAAGAGAGCCCGGGTTATGCGGATTATTACAGGCGTTTAAAAGGAAAACAGCTGGAAGGTCGGAGCTTTATTGTGCCCCGGTCTTTTGGTTCCTATATAAAACCGGATGGTACGGTCGGAAGATCCTTCAGCCAGGGGGCCTATTCCATTTCGGTCCATGTAAAGGAGGCTTCGCGTAATTCATTTGTTATGAAAATGCTGATGAATAATTCGGACAAACTGCTGGAAACAGCCGGTTCCAAACTTAAGAAGATCATGAGCCCGTCCCCGCAGGGTTCGCGGAACTGATCTACAGGAGTTCGCCCACATGCCGGTGGATGTTCTGAGCCAGGACGCCGGTCGGGATATCATTGGAATCACCACTGAAGGGATCCTCAATTTCTTCTGCAATCAGTTCGAGACTGGCCAATACATAAAAAATAAAAATCACGACCGGTACCACATAATACCCAAGCTGGATCGCATAACCGATCGGGAGGGTCATGATATAGAAGAATATAAATTTCTTGATAAATACACTGTACGAAAAGGGGATCGGGGTGTTCTTGATCCGCTCACAGGCCCCGCATACATCGGTCAGGGATTGCAATTCGGTATTCAGGAACAGCAATTGCTCGGCGCTGAACTTTCCTTCCCGGCAAAGCAGTTGCACATGGTGGTGGATCAGCAGGGCTACCTGGTTCGGGATATGCTTTTCCTTGTCAATGCGCTGAAAGATAGGCCGGTGCTCTTCCTCCTCAAATAATTCGGTCCGGGTTTGTTCTTTGTGCAAATGATTGTGCAGGGCATAGGCAAAAGCGGGGATAGCCTTTCTGAAGAAAGAGCGGTTCGCCCGGTCATCTTCCGGGAGCATCGTATCCAGTTTCATGGCCAGGTTCCGGCTGCTGTTCACAAGGCTGCCCCATAATTTGCGTCCTTCCCACCAGCGGTCATAAGCTGTATTGGTCCGGAATACCAGCAGCATGGAGATGGCAAAACCCAGGAGGGTATGCATGACCGAAACGTTTCTTATATAACTTTTATCGGACAGCTTCCAGTAATCCACTTCCAGCCAGGCGATCAGTCCCGCATACACACTGATGAGGAAAATCAGGGGCAGCAGCTGGCGAAAAGTATCGGCTTTATGAAAACGGGTGATGAAACTGAACCAGTCCCGGGGGTTGTAAGAGATCATACCGGAATATTTCTTCAAAAATAACGGGCTGTAGCGGAAAACCGGTACAGCCCGTTCAGAAAAGATTTTTAGTACGAATAATCAGCTCTTTGTCTTTGACCTTACTTTAGTGGTATTCTTTTTCGGTTCGGGTTTACGTTCTCCTTTAAGGGTGGATGCCAGTTTGACCGCATCATATGCATTGATGATTCCCCCGGATTTACATAATTCATCCAGTCCCGCCATTTCATCAGTCCCGGGATTCTTTACTTTCTCCTCCGGTTTCCGTGCAGATTTCTCAATCACCATCTTCACCTGGCGGGCGCTTAAATTCGGATAATATTCCAGTATGAACGCGGCCAGTCCGGCTACAACCGGGGATGCCATACTGGTTCCCTGCAGGTTCTGGTAGGTGTTCCCGCCGGGAACGGTGGCGTAGATCTTTACGCCCGGTGCAAATACATCCACTTCCTTTTTACCATAATTGGAAAAGTTGGCGGTAAGTCCCCCGGCTTTCGGATCGCCACTGGCACCTACGGTAATCCAGTTATTGGGTTTTGTTCCATCCAGGAGATCAGGAGTGGGGAAATTAAAAGTGGTATCGAGATTTTTGGCATCGTTCCCCGCGGCATGCACCATCAGCACGCCCTTGCTTTCCGCATATTTAACAGCTTCATCCACCCATTTTTTTTCGGGGGAAAAACTTTTACCAAAACTCATATTGATCACGCGGGCCCCGTTGTCCACTGCATAACGGATCGCGAGTGCAATGTCTTTATCGTGTTCATCCCCGTCAGGTACAGCCCGCAGCGGCATGATCCGCACATTGTCGGCAATCCCATCCATACCTTTCCCGTTATTCCGGGCGGCCGCAATGATCCCGGATACATGGGTGCCATGCAGGGCGGATTTATTACTGACCATCACATCATTGTTTCCGTAGAACCGGTCATTGAAATCAGTATAGTTGTCTTTTACCACATCCTGCCGGTAGGCGGGAGGGGGGGTGCTGGCCGCTTCCGCCTTGCTTTCTTCCCCAGAAATATATTCCCCGAACCCATCCAGGAACTCTACATTGCTGGTCTCCAGTGCATCGTTACCGGACATCAGGCTGAAAATTACATTTTTGGCCTTCTTTACCGCGGCATCTTCCGGTGTATAGGCTTCCAGTTCCTTGCCGGTGTACTTGTCTTTCCCCATGGCTTTGCGCAGGATACTGTCGCTTTTCACACAATTCGCATAGGCCCTTTTCATAAAAAGAAGTTCCAGGCCGCTTTCCTTGCTGTTGCCGGCCACTTCCGTTTCGGAACGTTTCCACATCTTATATTCTGAGGCTTCTTCGGGAGAAAGTTCCGCTTCATTGATCTCCTTCCCGCTGTATTTGGATTTGAAAAGGTGGTAGACCCGGGCCGCTTCATAAGAATCTTTTTCCACGCTCTTCCCGTCCCGGCCGCCCAAGAAATTCCAGCCATGGATATCATCCACGTAGCCGTTCTTGTCATCATCAATCCCGTTTCCCGGGATCTCCTTCGGGTTTTTCCAGAGCACTGATACCAGGTCTTCGTGCAGGGTATCAATCCCTGAATCAATCACCGCCACGATCACTGTATTGCTTTTCAGTTTTTTTGATTTGACAAATTTGTAGGCTTTTTCAGCACTGATTCCGTAAAAACCGGTAGACGCTTTGTCCAGCATATGCCATCCTTTGGGAACTTCATCTTTTTGGGAAAAGCTGCTGAATGAAAGCAGGGCCAGGAAGAAAAAAAGACAGGTACGTTTCACTAATAACATCATTGGTCAGATTTTATATTACAAATATCATAAAGGCATAAAAATAATGATTACCATTCATACATTTTACATAAATAAAGCCCCGGGTGAGCGGGGCTTTAGCATTTTATTGGGAGTTCCGGGGAACTAATTACTCAGTTTCAGTTCAACCCTCCTGTTCAGAGCTTTTTCAGCCGGGGTTTTACCGTTGTTAAGCGGCTGGGTGGGACCAAAGCCTTTGGCATCCAGGCGGGAAGCATCAATTCCTTTTTTCACCAGGTAGGCTTTTACATTCGCGGCCCTTTCTTTGGAAAGCTGCATATTGGCTTCGAAGATCCCGTCACCACTGGTATGCCCTTCAATAGATAAATGGAGTTCCGGGTTATCGGCCAGGATCTTTGCCACTTCATCCAGCAACGTTAAGGACTGGGGCAGGAGCACCGCTTCAGCAGATTTAAACTGGATCCGTTTGGCCGCATAATTCACTTTTTCCACGATCTCTTTTTTGATTTCCTCCGGCGGGCATCCATTCCTTTCCTTTGTTCCTTTTACTGTGGGGCATTTATCTTCCTCATCATTCACCCCGTCATTATCAGTATCTGGTACAGGGCAGCCTGCATACCGGATTACCCCAAACTGGCCAGGACATTTATCCGCTTCATCATTAATGCCGTCTTTATCCGTATCCGGCACCGGGCAGCCATCGTATTTTGCCAGGCCTGCCACATCAGGACATTTATCGGTTTTGTCGGCAATACCGTCTGCGTCTTTATCCGGACAGCCGTTGGTAGCCGCCGTACCGGCTTCCTCAGGACAATTGTCTTTGTCATCGGGGATACCGTCCTTGTCTTTATCCTTTACCTTCTTTTCAATCTTTTCCCCTTTACCGAGGAATACACCGAGGGTTCCGCCAATCACCTGGTGACGGAAACTGCCATCGTATGAAGGAGATTCGTAGAAATCATTCAACCCATGACTGTAATTTGCGGTGATAAAAAAACCACGAAACTCCACACCCACCAGCCCATTTACCCCGTAATTATAGGTTCTGTACTGGCCGGCCTGGTTACCAACGGACAGATCATTGTTTTCCTCCGAAAGCACCACGCCGTTTTCCTGTTCCGTTTGTGAGGTTTCTTTCCCGCTGTAGAAAAAGGACCCATAGGGGCCACCCCCGATAATGAATTTTGTTTTCTTTCCGAATTTCAAAACCAGGTTCAGCGGTATATCCACATAATTGATATACTGGGTACTTTTCTGGCTGACCGTAGTACCTACAGGTGGTTCAAACACCTGGGCATACTTACGACCCTTATTATAAAAGAGTACCCCCGGCTGGAAAAACAATTTGGATTTTTGGGAAAAAGGAATATCCGCCACAAAACCGGTATGGAATCCGATCCGGCCTTTATAATGGTCTTTGATATCATTCCAGTTCGGGAGATTATTTTCCTCGATGACCCGGGATTGATGTCCACCGGCAACAATGGCTACCCTGACCTGGGCAGAAGTCATCACTCCGAATCCAAGCAGGAGGATGAAGAACGCGGCAATCTTTCTCATAGGCGTTGATTGAGAATAAATGGGTTTATATGCAAAAGTCAATAAAAAAACCGGTATATCATAATATGCCGGTTTTCAATTCTTTCAACAGGTGTGAAGATCTGGTTCAGAGGTCAAACCGGATCCCCTGGGCCAGGGGCAGTGATTGGCTGTAATTGATGGTATTGGTCTGCCGGCGCATATAGGCTTTCCAGGCATCGCTGCCGCTTTCCCTGCCGCCACCGGTCTCTTTTTCCCCGCCAAAAGCGCCCCCGATCTCCGCACCGCTCGTACCAATATTTACATTCGCAATACCGCAATCGCTTCCCGCTGCAGAAAGAAACTGCTCGGCTTCCCGTAAATTAAGGGTCATAATGGCAGAGGATAGACCCTGCGGCACTTCATTCTGAATTGCAATTGCTTCCTCTATTGTTTTATATTTCAGCAGGTATAGTATAGGCGCAAAAGTTTCATGTTGTACGATCCGGAGCCCGGGCCCGGCCTCCGCGATACAGGGTTGTACATAACAGCCGCTTTCATAACCAGGCCCGGATAGCACGGCCCCTTCCACGATAAACCCGCCGCCTTCTTTTTTACACTGCGCAATGGCATCCAAATAGAGCCGAACTGCGGCTTTGTCGATCAGCGGTCCTACATGGTTTTGCTGATCCAGCGGATCGCCGATACGCAATTGCCGGTAGGCGGAAACCAGTTTATTCTTTACTGTTTCATAGACATCTTCCTGGATGATGAGCCTGCGGGTACTGGTGCAGCGTTGTCCGGCTGTGCCAACAGCCCCGAATAAAGCCCCGAGTATGGCAATATCCAAATCGGCTTCTTTGGATATAATGATTGCATTGTTCCCGCCCAGTTCCAGCAATGACCTGCCTAACCGGGCTGCTACGGCAGTCCCCACCGCTTTACCCATCCGGGTAGAACCCGTGGCAGAGACCAGGGGAATGCGGGTATCCTTCGCCATCCATTCACCCACTTCACGGCCCCCGACCAGCAGTCCGGATACGCCCTCAGGTATATTATTCTTCCGGAATACACCGGCAATGATATGCTGACAGGCGATAGCGCACAAGGGTACTTTTTCCGAAGGTTTCCATACACATACATCCCCGCAGACCCAGGCCAGCATACTGTTCCAGCTCCATACCGCCACCGGGAAATTGAATGCGGAGATGATACCGGCAATGCCCAGCGGGTGGTATTGTTCATACATGCGGTGCCCCGGGCGTTCACTGTGCATGGTCAGCCCATGCAGCTGGCGGGAGAGTCCCACCGCGAAATCACAGATATCGATCATCTCCTGGACTTCTCCATAACCTTCCTGCAGGCTTTTTCCCATTTCATAGGATACCAGTTTGCCGAGCGGTTCTTTGTTTGCACGCAGGGCTTCCCCCACCTGCCTGACGATTTCACCGCGCCGGGGTGCAGGAACCAGCCGCCATGTTTTAAATGCTTCCTCCGCTTTCCGGATCACTGCTTCATAACTTTCTTTATCCGCAGTGGTCACAGACGCGATCTTTTTTCCGTCAACAGGTGAGCAGGAGTCAATGATTTCTCCCGCAGAGGGTAGCCATTCGGTCCCTGTACTGATACCCAGGTTCGTTGATCCGATCTGTAAAGTCTTCAGAAAATCCATATGGTTTAATTAAGGTTACAAAGCTATTTCAATTCCGCCTGATAACCATCGGCCGGGCATAGCGGATCCCAGGAAGTCGCTGTATTTTTTATTGAACAGGTTATCGGCCTGCAAAAATATTTTTCCCTTGTCACCCGGGAACCGGTAAGCAATCCTGGCATTCAATACCGCATAGGATCGGGTTAAGGCAGCATTCAGTGCGGCGGCTTTTTGTTCGTTCCGGTATTTGTAAACACCCGTAAGGGAAAAAGTAAAAGAGCGTATGGTCATTGCCGTGGAAAAGTTCAGCAGGAACCGCGCATGGGATGAAATATACAGGGAGGGGACCGAGTCACTGTTCTTTGAATTCAGCCAGGTCAGACCCGCCATCGCCAGTAACTGGCCGTGCTGCCAGGTATTTTCATGGTAGATAAGGTCCAGTTCCAGGCCGCTGGTACGGATCTGTTCCGTATTACGGGCCAGGGCATAGGAACCGGTGGGAACCAGGTTGTCTTTGCGGGGCATATCCGCATAGGCCGTATTGGCCCAGTCGATCAGGTTGCGGTAATCGCGGTAAAATAAACTGCTGCTGACCCGGAACCGGGGAGAGAAATAATAATCAGCTCCCGCTTCCGCATTCCAGGAATATTCTGCCTCCAGTGCGGGATTGCCGATACGGCCGCTGGTTACAAGGGTCTTATTATAATTATTGTATCGTTCGGTGAAATCGGCATCCCGGAATGATCTTCCGGCGGCAGCCCGCAGTGTCAGCCTTGAAGGACTCCAGGCCATATTGACCTGGGGCACCAGCACCCATCCATAACTTTCATCGTAGTCGAGGCGCAAACTTTCATTGATATAAAATGATCCGCCGGGTTGATGCCGGAAAATACCATAGAGCGCACCGTGCCATAATGCATGGTTTCCCCGGTCATTGGATTTTATTTCTTTCCGGTTGGCCTGGGTACCGAGGGTAAAGCCGGTTTGTTTATTGATGGCCCCGGTATAATATACCTGTGCTGTATAGAAATTGGTATGGTTGTCATTCGGGGCAGCAGCAGGGCGGAACCCGTACTGGTCCCTGAGTTTTTTATAAGCTGCATCTATCTGTAACTGACCTTTCGGGTATTTTTTCTGTAGCCCCGCCTGTATCCAGCCACTGTTTACTTTCTCCCGGGCGGTATCACTGGTAAAACTGGTATAATAATTCTGTGCATTGAAATTTCTGAAATCGGCTGCGGCCCGGATACTAAGCCGCCAGCTACCAGTCAATAACCTGGAATAGGAAAGGTTGGCAGTATACAGGTGAAAGAAACCGCGGGTACCGCGCAGGGTCTGTCCCGAAGCATTATTGGACAGCAGTCCGCCACAGACCTGGTTTTTTTTATCGGACCAGCGGAAATAACCGTCCGCATTGAAGAGCCCGTATTCACCCGCCAGGATTCGGGCACGGTATTCATTCTTAAATTGTTTGCCGGAAAACGTTTTGGTGATAATATTCACCACCCCACCCACGGCTTCGGAACCCCAGATAGCAGAAGCCGCTCCTTTTAAGATTTCCACGCGGTCAATTTCAGAAGGATGAACGGGTATATACATATTGAAGTGACCTGTCAGCGGGTCATTCAGTTTGACCCCATCGATGATCACCAGTACCTGCTGAAAAGTACCGCCCCGGACCGTGATATCACTTTGCGAACCCTGCGGGCCTCTTTGCTGTACCTCGATACCCGGAAGGTAACGCAGTAAATCATCCACGGAGTGCACCGGTAATGTGGAAAAGGCAGTTCCTTTTACCGAAAGAATATTCCGGCC
>JBBIGW010000022.1:0-34126 GCA_037447355.1 Bacteroidia bacterium
CGAAGACCGGCGGGAAGGGAAAGTGGCCGCCATTCACCGGGCCATGCAGTTTGTCAGCACCCCGGTTGTAATTTTCTCAGATGCCAATACCCTGCTCAACAAAGAGTCTGTTAAAAAAATAGTAAGCCAATACCTGGACCCCGGGACCGGGGGAGTGGCCGGGGAAAAAAGGGTCCGAGACCTGGGGAACAACGAAATCGCCGGTGCCGGTGAAGGGCTCTACTGGAAATATGAGTCCCTTTTAAAACAAATCGACTCGTCATTTTATTCGGTGGTAGGGGCAGCCGGTGAATTGTTTTCCGTCAGAACGGCTCTCTATTCACACCCCGGGGACGATACCATTCTTGATGATTTTATCATCTCCCTGCATGTCTGCCGGCAGGGCTATAAAGTCGCATATGAACCCGGTGCTTATGCCATAGAAAACCCATCCGCCTCCATAAAAGAAGAAAAAAAACGAAAGATACGGATCAGTGCGGGTGCCTTCCAGGCCATGCTCCGCATGAAGGACCTTCTTAACCCGTTTAAATACCCCGCACTGGGATTTTTATACCTGTCACACCGTGTTTTCAGGTGGACCCTTTGCCCGCTTCTCCTGCCGGTTATTTTCTTCCTGAACTGCTGGCTCGTGATTCAACGACCCGACACCCTGGTGAACACGCTATTTGTCATGCAGCTTATTTTTTATATTTTAGCCTTCACCGGCTGGTATTTATCTTCCCGTAAAATAACCTTTAAACCGGCTTACCTGGCCTATTACTTTGTATTCATAAATATTTCACTTTACCAGGGATTTTTCCGTTTTTTAAAAGGGCATCAGTCGGTCTTATGGGAAAAAGCCAACCGGGCATAACCCGGGTAAGCATTCGTGAATTTTACAAATAACAGTATTAAACAACCGCTTCATTCACCCCTCACTATACCTGACTAACCTTAAAATATGACCATTGTACAGCTGTTAAAGATCCTTTTTATACTCCTCCAACTTATTGTGGCCGCCTATTTACTGGTGCCATTCGCCGCCCTGCTTTTCCGGGGCATCCGGCAACTGCTGCAGGCGCGCAATAAAATTGATAAAAAACCCGTGCTGTACAAAAAGGACTTCAGCTTTTACTTTATCGTTACTGCGCATGAAGAAACTGCTTTTATACCGCCCTTACTTGATTCCATCCGCAGACAGACCTATGGCAACCAGGTAACCTATATCGTTGCCGACTGCTGTGAACCATCCGTCAATTTTGATGACGGGAAGACCGTCACCCTGCATCCCCCCGCCCCGCTCAATTCGAAGATCCGCTCCATTGAGTATGCCATGGCCGCTTTCCGCAGCACCCCGGATGCCGTTATCATCCTGGATGCGGACAATCTTATTCATCCCGGGTTTCTATCAGAGATGAATATGTTCTTTAAAAAGGGATACCAGGTAGTCCAGGCGAACTTTAAAGCCAAGAATACCGACACACCCTTTGCGAGGATGGATTCCATGGGTGACCTGTTCAATTTCTTTGTAGAGCGGGAAATGCGGATGGAAGCAGGACTCTCTTCTGCCATCTGGGGAGCCGGTATAGCTTTTGACTATACTCTTTACCAGGGGATCCGGTACAAAGATTACCTGGGCGGGTTTGACAAAAAACTGCAGGTACACCTGGCCTCCCAGGTTAAACAAATAGCTTTTGCCAAAGACGCTATCCTCTATGATGAAAAAATATCCGATGGGAAGGCATTGGAAAAACAGCGAACCCGCTGGATCAGTTCCCAGTTTAAATACCAGAAGGAAAATCTAATGTTCCTGCTGAAAGCCCTGAAGGAGCTGAACATGAACCGGATCTATTTCGGATTTATCAATATCCGGCCGCCCCTGTTCATCCTGCTGGGGCTGGCCCTGGTTTTTATGGCTGCAAATATCTTCCTCAGTGTTTATACCAGTATTGCCTGGTTCCTGCTCCTGTTCCTGTTCCTGTTTTCCTTTATCAGTATTATCCGTATCCAGTCAAAAGATAACCGGTACCTGAAAACATTGCTGAATATACCGCAGTTCATATTCCGGCAGGTACTAGCCGCTTTAAAAATTAAAAAGGCCAGTAAATCCTTTTTAAAGACAACGCATACCCAGGTTATTTATATCAGCGATATCCTGGAGAAAAAAACTACTTCGCGGGGGCAGTGATCTTTGCCCATGCATCCTCCAGTGACATACCGATCAATGTTTCCAGCTGGTACTTGGCATTATTCACATCCTTGAGCAACCCAATTTTTTTAACCAGTTCCGCGTTATAACGTCTTGAAGCATCTGTAAAGGCCTGCAGCCCGATCTCATTTTTGGCAAATTTGGCCTCCGCCTCTTTTAATAACACATTCTCATCCTGGAGGATCGTTTCATGAAGCGCCAGTAAATATTTATCCGCCTGGTAAACCTGGTATTGCATCTTTATGGCTTCGCGGGTTTCTTCCACCTGGGCCTCCTTTAATGCCTCAGCCATCTCATAATTTCCCCGGGCGATCTGTACATCCTTTGCTTTGGAGAAGAAAAAGCCAAGCGGCAGTGTCAGTCCCAGGTTATACCGCGGGAAAAATATATTGTTCTGGGTACTGCTGGTACTTTTAATATTGGCTTCGTTCAGGTTGAAAGAAGCGCTCATATTGTTTAACCAGGCCGCCTTATTTTTCTGGACTTCAAACTTTTTAACACTGATATCCTTATCTGCCAGCTTAACCCGCTTATTATTCAGGGCAAAATCGGCCAGTTTATCCGCCAGGGAATCCTGCAGGTTAAACCCGGGATTACCGAGGGAATCTGCAAGGGATTGTGCATTTGAACTGACAGCGATTAACAGCAAAAATGAAAATACAAGTTTCATATATCTATATTTTATTTGTCCAGGTGTTTGGCTCTGGCAATTAAAGCCAGGAAAGAATAAAACAGGAAGCAGCCGGGGACCTGCCCGATTGCATCCTGCCCGTACTGCGCAATGACGAAAGCAAAAATACAGGCAACAGCCGCCAATAATGTCATTTTAAGAAACCGGTTCCTCGCAGAATAGAAAGCATGAACCCCTGCTTGCAAAATAATAAAATAAAGCAAACATTGCAAGAAAAAGCCAACCCAGCCGGTCTCTACAGCTGTCTTTACAAACCCGCTGTCGGGGGGAAATCCCGCTAACTGATGACCCGGATTATATTCAAGACCTGCGATCCCGCTGGTGGCCAGCCCGCCACCCAGGGGATTACGGTAAATATAGGGCTGAATAAATTTCCGGTTCTCATCCCTCACTTTTAAAGACGCATCATCTGAAAATTCAAATGTTGAACGGATCCGGTTAATCGTATTGTTGCCATAAATGGGCCCGTATAATATAAAAGCAAAGCCCAGGAAGAAAAAGCAGGCAAATATCAGGGTGTTCCTGTTGGTGAGCGTCATCAGGATATAAAGAACGATTCCTGCAGCGATAACAAAATAAGCCGTCCGGGTACCGGAATAAGCTACTCCGAGGACCACGAAGATGTTGATGACCAGGTAGAGAAATTTTACTTTCCGTTTCCGGGCCATCGACATTAAAACAAAAAGCACCACCGCACTGGTCGCCATAATGATCCCATACGCCGCGGGATCTGACAAAATGGAAAACTTGCGCATTAACCCGTTGTCCAGGAAATAAAGTCCGGCCCGGCCCGGTACACTCCAGACCCAATCCAGTTCAAAGTCGAAAAACCCGACCCACTCCTGGTAACACCCGTAAACACCCGCCACCACAGCCAGCACCACCCAGTAGCCAATAAAGAAAATGACCTTCCGCATATCCGAAAACACATTCAGGGCTATAAAATAGATGATCACAAACTGTATAAACTTCCTGAGTACAAAAAACCACCCTTCCACCGATGCCATATTGGGATTAAAGACCTGCGCTATGATGAAAATCGTATAGACCAGGTACGCGTAGGTGATCAGGTGACCGGTACTGGCGTATAAAGACTCACGCCGTATGGTTTTATTGATCAGCATGCCCAGGAAACTGGCCCAGACAAGTATATCTACAACGTAGCCGGAAGGGAAGGCCTGTCCCGCCAGCCGGCCCAGGTAAAAAATGAAAAAGCCCAGCGTCAGCGCTGCGTAAAAACCGAATACATAATTAATGAGCGAATACAGTACCACTGCGGTTCCCAGCAACCCGGCGATAATCACCGCCCCCGTTTCCGCCCCGAGAAATGAGATAACAGCCGCAACCGCTACTGCCAGTACAGCAATAAACAACCCGGTGAACAGCATCCTGTTTTTGTTCCTGAAAATGGGGATTGCCATAATTAGCGGTTAAAGAAATAATACCTTAATAAAAATAAAGCTCATCACAATCACCAGGAAAAGGGTAATCACGATTTCCTGGATCTGGTTATCCGAGTATTTTTTTTTAGTACTCATTTTCAATGTAACTTATTACAAGCCGTATAGATTTTCCCGACCGAATTTTCCCAGGTATGTGACAGGGCGAACTGCTGCCGCTGCCGGTTTAATTCCCGGTTACCCGTTTCCGTCAGTGCCTTTTCAATCCCGGCCTCGTACTCTTCCCTACCCGCACACAGGTGCACAAAGGGCAGAAATGACTTCATAAAATCAGTATAGGTCGCCACCACCGGTTTGCCCATGACCAGGTATTCATCAATCTTCCGGGGATAATTCCCCATGGTAACTTCATTTACCAGCTGGGGGTTGATACATACATCAAAGCCGGATACAAATGAAGCGAGGTCCTTTTCCTCCTTCCGCCCCAGGAACCTCACATTGGGCAGCGAATGCAGGCTGCTTGCCCGGAACTGTTCATCCTCCGGACCCACAAAAACCCAGTTCCAGTCAGTCCGCCGGGCCGCCAGTTTCTCCAGGAGTCCTATATCAAGGCGGTAATGGACCAATGCCCCGACATAGCCGATCACAGGGCCCTTTATTTCCTTTAATTCAGCGGGAAGGGTATAAACCTTGTCCGGGTTAAAATAGGTAAAATCACATCCCTGGCCGATATCATGCGAGTTTTTATTAAACCGGGCCCCATAATCCGCCAGGAAAGAAGAATTGGCTACCACAAGATCCGCCTGTTCTATCACCTTCCGTTCAACACGGGCCCCGTGTTTACGAAAATATTTTTGTGTAACCAGGTAATCCCGGATATAATAGATGAATGTGCTTACTTTAAGATGCCGGGTCAGCAAATAGGCCCGGAAGAAATCATTGTCCACAAACAAGACCGGTTCCTTAAATCCAAGCTGCAAACAAGCCTCCCGGATATCGCGGGCAAAGCGCCGGGCATTCACCCCGGAAAACCAGTCAAACAGCCAGCCAGGCAGCCAGTTGATCGATTCCAGCACCGAGGCAGGGGTGAATACCCATAGATTTTCACCGGCCGGGACAATGGCCGGTCTGGCCATATGCCCGTTTCCCAACCCGGACTTCCCCGGATTTTTCAGCTTTTTCTTTAGCACAGCAGCACGGTCAGGGGCCCGGTTGACATATAATACCCGGTTTTGACCGGCAAACTCCTTCGCAATATTGATACAATTACTCCCGATATCGCTATCCCAGGACTGCAGGCTCAAGACAATAATATCCTTTTTAATCATCGTCATGATTTCTGTGGTTTAAAAAACTGGCGCAGCATCCGGAAGTATTCCGGGTAGAGCTGAACAACATAGCTGAACACATCCGTCACCCTGGCTCCCAGCACGCGGTTCAATATCACCTGGGTGATAATAAACAACAGCAGGTAAGAAGACAATGTTCCCATGGCTGCTCCCCGCATTCCAAAATGGGAAATAAAAAACAGGTTCGACAGGATATTGTACACCGAAAAAGAAAACATCAGCCAGAAATTAACATGCGGTCTTCCCCTGGCATCCATGATATTGCCGAATTGCTTGATAAAAGGTAAAAATAACGCGTAAAATATGACCATGCGGAGGATCCCTGTTCCCGGCAAATATTTTCCCCCGACCAGTAAAATAATAATTTCTTCCGAAAACAGCAGTACCATCAATATCACCGGCAGGATAAAAGTAAGGGCCGCAGCAACCGTTTTCCCGTAGATCTTCCGCAAATCCTCGTTGGTACCGTTTTTCACAATCTGGGCCGCTTTGGGGAACATCATATCCCCCAGTACCTGGGAGGGAATATCGGCAAAATTCAATATCCGGGCACCCGTGTTATAATATGACAAGGCCACGGTGGATACATACCGGGCCGTCATAAAGCTGTCGGTGCTGACAAATACCAGTGAAAAAAAATTATTGCCCAGGACATACTTGCCGTAATGCAAAAACTCTTTTAGCATAACCGGGCTGTGCCGGAATGAGATCAACCCGTATTGCCGGTAAAAGAAATACCCGGCCAGCAGGCCCGGTACCAGTGAAGCCGCATAAAATAAAACGGCGCTCTCCAGGCTGAGCTTATAACCAGACAGGTAAAACCCCAAAACAGTCAGCAGGAAAAAACTGTTACGGAGAAAATACATCCAGAAGATAGCCCTGAAATCGGTCTTGGAATACAGGAAATTCTCACAATAGGAGTATGCTACCAGTAAAACCAGGCCAATGGAATAATACCTGAGCATTTGCATTAACCCCGGGGAATTAAAAAGCTGTTCCAGGTACCCTCCAAAGAATATACAAACAACCAGCAGCAGCAGGGTGAATAAAATATTCGTGGTTAAAGCAGCGGCATCCACAGCCGGGTGCAGGTCATCCGGCCTTGAATTAATAAATAAAATATACCCGTTCCGTACCAGGGCGTTCCGGCAGGTCTCAAAAATGGACGTGATAATAATAAACAACCCCCAGACCCCGAATTCTTCCGGGATAAAGTTCCGCGCCAGGATCATAAAGGCAAGCAGGCCCAGCAAGATGGATGTCAGCTTCTGGAGCATGGCATACTTTCCTGCATTCACCCAATATGAGTAGCGGCGGCTCATGACTTTTTTTGAGGTTTAATCAGGGAAAAAACATAATACATCTGCCATTTTTGGGTCAACCGGTAAAACAATACCGGGATCACTATACCCAACAGTAAACTTACCGGTAAAATAAGTAACACTTCATGGACCTGGAAAACTTTCAGGAAAACAATGCGTACAAAAGCAATGACCAGCAGGTGCAATATGTAAATATAAAGCGAATATTTCCCGACCCCTGACAGCCAATGGGCGGCCTTTAAACCATGCAGGATCCGGCTGGCCAGGTAATAGACGAAACAGGCGACCCAGATAATCATCAAATACGGCACCAACTGCCATACCGACCCGGCATCGTAATCCGGCCCGGTGGTCCTCAGCCAGTACAATTGCCCCAGGATAAAGACGGGCAAAACCACAATAAAGCTGATGATCAATTTCCGGGTGGTCAGGCGTTCCATGCTAACAATCCGGTCATAAAATAAAGAACCCGAAACCAAAAAGATATAATGATAGAAAACATCGGACAGGATGCTGTAGTCCGCTATATAATGGCTGGACAAATGAAGTAAAACCGCGAGAAGCAGGTGGAGGACAGGATACCGGGATAATAACCGGTGTACTAACAGGTACAGCAGGGTTGTATTAAACAAGGCCAGCAAATACCACATATGATCCAGTTCCCGGGGCTGCGTAAGAATATACCAGTAATCCGCTGCCGTCCGGTCGGAATTGGTATACTTGTTTAAAAAAAGCTGGATCGTAACCAGGATAAATGCCCAGAGAAAATACGGGTACAGCAGGTTGCCGGCCTTTTTCCGGAAGATTTCCTTTACCGGGTACCGGCTCAGGGAACCGGCTAAAAACACACCGGATAACAAAAAGAATACCGGCATCCGGACATTATACAGGAATTCCTGTACAGCATATAACGAGGGCAGCACTTCAACACCGGCCCGTTTCAGTCCTACCAGTGTATGCCTGTACACAACCAAAATGATGGCGATCCCCCTTGCATAATCCACCCATCCCAGTCTCCCGGATTTACTTAACGCAGGTTTTTTCGCCGATTGGTTATGATCCTCATGAGGAGCTGTATGCGACAATGTGAAAATGTTTAAACTTAAAGATTAATATCCTTACTGTCGACCTTATTTAAAACAGCCCCCAGGAATTTTCCTTTTACGGTCTTAAAATACTTAATAGATTCCTTGTCCGCGGGTTTAATCTCCGATGTCGCTGAAAAGATTGCGACAATTCCTTCAGAATACTGGGCCAGTTCTTTCGTGTCCGTAAATCCGTTCAACGGGGCCCCCTCCATAAGAATATAATCATACGAATGAAGAAATTCCTGCAAATGATTCAGCAGGTGGTCTTTCGGCAATATCTCAGTTGGTGTATAATCGCCTCCCCTGCACCCGATAATATCGACATTTTCCACACCTGTATTCGTAATCAGGTTTCTGACCGTATCCGAATTAATATTCAGCCCAACTGCAGAATATTCTTCCAGTGTGGGCTTAGCATCATTGTACACGGTCAGGTCATTATTACAGAAATTGGTATCTATCAGCAGTACTTTTTTCTTGCTGAGACTCAGGCTGAAGGCCAGGGCCTGCAACAGGGTGGTTTTCCCCTGCTGGGGTTCGGTACTGGTAAACAGGATCACCCGCTTACCGCTGCTCTCGATTTCAAACCGCAATTTTCTTAATAATTCGCGGAATGCATTATTCCGGTGCACATCCCCCACTTCCACCTGGGTTACCTGTTCTTTCAGGTTGGCGGCTTTTAAATTTACAAGGTTTATGGTCCCTAATAAGGGGAGCCCGGTCAACCGCTGAAACTGTACCGGCGTTTTTATGGTCTGGTCGATATAGGCCAGGAAAATAAAAATCAGGGAGGCCAGGACCACCCCGCTGAAACCGGCCAGGGCCATAACGATAAGCCGTTTGGAGGGCTCCGGCTTTAGTGCAGGCTGGCCGTAAAGTGTTTGTTTAAAATTGGAAACCCCTGCCTCCATATTGGAGGCCAGGGTCAGGCGTTCCTTTGCATTGGTATATTCCAGTGTGGCCACTTCAATCTCCTTATCCAGTTGCTCCAGTCTCCCTGATTTCTCCGGAGACGCCGTGGAAATAATGGAACCTGCTTCTCCTAACTTGGAGCGGTAAAATCCTATCTTGGAATTCGCCGAACGCAGCTGCCCTTCCAGGTCTATCCTGGTTTGGGTGAGTGTGGCTCTTTGTGAGGAGGTAAAATTGTTCCCATTATCCGTGCTTGGTACCCCGGAGGGTGCGGCAAGCCGCATCCTGCGCTGGAGGTCATCCAGTTTTGCCTTCATGACCGGATCATTCCCCCCACCCTTTACATAGCGGTCATACAAATCATTGTATTCCTTCCGGAGCTCAAAATATTCCTTGTTATTCCCCTGCTCCGTTTTTGGCTGCTGGGATTCCCCCAAGGCCTGCAGCTGCAGGTTGATCTGCTCGATCTGGTAAGTCAGGCTCTGCACCCGGGAGAGTTCTTCCGCCAGCCCGGATTCATACATACTGATCTGGCTGAGCTTATTCGCGCCTACCAGGTTGGGATCCAGTGTAGATACTACCGAGTCGGTTAAATAACGGCCCTTGGTATTAATTTTTTCGTCCAGTTCTGCTTTCCGTTTCTTTACCATCGAATCCATCGCCACCATGGATTCAATGGACCGTTCCCTCCGGAATGCATCATAATACCGCTGGAACTCCTTGAGCAGGGAATTGACCACATAGGCAGACAGATCAGGCGATTCGGACCGGTAATAAATATTTATATAGTCGGTGCGCTGGTACCGGGCAACATATAAATATTTCTTGATCGTTTCAATATCATAATCATACTCCTTCAGCAGTTCCAGCAGTTGCTTTTCCGGTTTCAGGTTTGACCGCAGGAGCTGCATCGAATCATATTTCCCGATAAACGCTTTTCTTGCCGCTTCCAGGTTAATCCCCTTTAATAACTCATTCTTACCCCATTTTGACCGGTCAGGCTTCATAAACGGGGCATCCGTTGACAGGTCCCGGATGATCAGCTTGTACGACAGTAAATTCAGCACTTTGGCAGATGTAATATTCTCAATCACATTATTAAACTTGACATCAATCTGGGGCAGATTAAAGATATCATCCGATAACTTGATTTCTTCGCTGATCGTGAAGCCCGTAGACATCTGGGCCTGGGATTTATAGAGATCTTTCCGGTTCAGGGTCAGAAAAAAAGAGGCAACCAGTGCAGTCAGGCCAACCGCGAGAATAATCCACTTCCGTCGAAAGAGTATCCTGAAGATATATATTAATTCCATGGGTAAAGTATAACGCCAATATTACAAAAAAATAAAGAAAAAAAGTCCGGTATCAACTACCGGACTTTTCGTTATCTACCGATTTTTAACAAGTTTAAAAATCTTGGGAGGGAGCTTTTTATCTGCACCTGAGACCTCGAGCAGGTACACGCCCGGAGCAAATTGTTCACCCGGGATGGTCAGTTGCTGCTTCCAGTCACCCTGCTGCAAGCCGGCAAATTCCCTGGTATAGACCTGTTTTCCGCTCATGTCTATTAACCGGATCACCACTTTTTCATTTTCCCCGGTTACATACAAGGATACATTGATCGCATCAGTGAACGGATTCGGATATACAGCAACCTCGCTGGAAATTCCGCTATTGACCGGGTTCCGGCTGGCGGCTGCACTGTTGTTCGGCGCAGCCACTGTGGTTACCGCCGGTATCTTCGGCTGATTTTCTTCCTGTACATAAGAAGGAACTGCACCGCGGCCGGTAAATCCGGAACCGGATTGTGTACCCAGTTTGTACCCGTTAATGATCATACCATTCAGGTAAGCATAGGCTGCATACTGACCCAGGGAAACAGTAATGAATACTTCCCCGTTCTGATCGGGTTTGACGTTATCAATCTGCACCACCTGGGTTGTATTAAAGGAAGCATTCAGGGAAACACTCTTCCCGTTAATGGTGTACACGCAGGTCCGGTCCCCGCCACCGTTACGGCTGCCGCTGAACACAAAGGAGTAAGCCATATTCTGGTTCAGGTTGGAGATCTTCAGGGTAGAAACCACCCCGATATCCACCCACCAGGAACTGCGGAGCACATTATCGGGCCATACGCCACTGTTATTACCGGTAATCATACCGCTCGGGTTATCCCCGCTGAAATTATCCACCACCGTCATATTGAGACCGGAGGAATTACTCAGGTCATTCCGCAGGTTGCTGAATACACGTCCCTGTTCAGGGGCCCTGGCCGTATTGTTCCAGGGGGCGGCGGCATTGTTCTGCCTGTTAAAGTTGATATAAACAGAGTACATAAAGGTGGAGGTACTGGCCACATTGGTAAAGGCGGAATACACACCTGTTCTGACGCCTCTCACTTTATAATAGTACACTTTACCTGCCTGTAATCCTGTTCCATCCGTATAGGTTGAAATATTGGCAGCAGTCGTACTGATCAGGGTGTAAGGTCCATTAAAGGACTCTGCCCGCTGGATCTCAAAGCCATCCTCATCACTGGATTTATCACTCCAGTTCAGGCGGATCGCTGTTTTGGAAACAGCGGTAGCCACGAGGTTGGAAGGAGCAAACGGAGTACCGTCGTCCACGTAGGACTGGATCACCACGGCCCCGAGATAGGCATAAGGTGAAGTACCCGCTTTCAGGCAGCTGAATTCGATAACCCCGCCCGCATCCGGCACCAGGCCATTGATCTGAACGGTATTATTGATATTGTTGGCTGCATTCAGGGTAACGGTCTGCCCGTTTGCCGTATAACTGGTACTTCTGTCATCACCGGCCTGGCGGCTGGCGAAGAACACCAGGTTGTACTTGGTATTGACGGTATTCAACCCGGCAATACGAAGTCGCATCGGTACAGTGCTGCTCTGGTAGTAAACACTCTTCATCACATTATCCGGGTAAACACCGGAATTATTACCGGTAGAGGCACCCAGGTCGTTTGCACCTTCCCAGGTATCCACCTGTGTGATCGAAATCCCGGTGGGGGTTTCACTGTCATCAATCATATTGGTGAGCACTTTCCCTGCAAACGGAACACTGTTGAAGTTGTTCCAGGGTGAAGGTCCGGCCAATGTGGGTGTATTACTGAAGTTAACATACACGGAATTAAACACGTCTCTTACCACAATCCGGAACTGCGTACTTACGCTGGCCCCGTGGTCATCTGTAGCGGTAATGGTGACATTATTAAAGATCCCAATACTGTTACCCGGGGTCACCTGGATAACACCTGTACCATTTCCATTGTCCACCAGGGTGGCGAAGGAGGGCAGGTTGGCGGCTGTTAATGTAATTACATCACCCAGGTCATCCGTTACAGAAACATTCACATTCTGAGTTTCCTGGATCCGCATGGTCAGATTCGGAATGGCGGTAATCACCGGCGCCCCGTTCCCGGTAACCACATCAGCGGTATCGCTGAACGGAGAATTACCATAACCGTTTACGGCCCGTACAGTGTAATAATAATGCTGGTTCCCGGCTAATCCTGCGTCATTGTATGCCTGGAGGTTTACGTTATTACCACCCGGGTTGATCAGTGTATAGGGTCCGGCCAGGTTTGCGGAACGATAAACCTCATATGCGACTTCATTGTAGGCGGCATCGATCCAGGCCAGTTGTGCCGTACTGCCGGCTAACTGGGCAGTCAGGTTCCTGGGTTTGGCCGGTGCGGTACTGTCATCAAATACCTCGTCGATCACCAGTGCATTCAGGTAACCAAAATTAGAACCGGCGCCACGGGCCAGGCTCATAGCCAGTGTCCCGTCTGTTTCCGGCTGAACAGCCGGTATCGAAACGGTATTCTGGGAGTTACCGGCGGCATTCAGGGTAGCTGTAAGTCCCTTTACTGTATATAAAGAGGTCCGGTTGTCAACCACCCCGCCACGACTGCCGAAGAAGGTAAACGTATATTTTTTGGCAAGATCCAGGCCATATACGCTCATGTTCTGAACGGAAGCATCTGTCCAGTAGGCGGAACGTATTACCGCATCGGGATAGATACCGGAATTATTACCGGTATTCACACCCAGTACATTTGACCCGTTACCAATATTGCCCCAGGGACTGAGTATCCGCAGGCCAACTGTAGTGGCAAGTCCTCCATCATCTTTCAGATTCGGGAAATTGTCATTCAGGGCCGGCTGTTTATTCGTAGCGTTCCAGGGTGCAGGAGTGACAATTGAGCCATCCGTAAAGTTGATATAGATCTTCCTCGTAGGTGATACATCATTAATATGGATCGTAAAGTTCCTGCTGGCGCTGCCGGAATTACCGTCAGTAACAGTAGCAGTAACCTGGTAATCGCCATGATCAGCATATCCCGGTGCATAGTTCAGTTGCGCCGTATTCCCGTTAATGGTTGTGCTGACAAAAGCCGGCAGACCCGTAAAGGACCAGCTCAGTATATCAGAAACATTGGGATCGGTTGCTGTAATATCCACCTGGGCTGTCTGTTTCTCATTTAATGAAACATTGCTGATCAACGGCAGGACGGGGTCATAATTGTCGTTTACGACCAGTTGGAAACTGGTGGAACCGCTGCCATAAGAATCAGTCGCAGTTACGACAATACCGGCGTATGTTCCCTGTTGCGCCTGGGACGGGTTAGTAAAACTGATCACTCCTGTCCCGTTAGCACCCGGTGTAAAGCTGGCAAAGGAAGGCAGGTTTTCGAAACTAAAGCTGATCGCTGAGTTCAGCGGGCTGCTGGCCTGTATAGTAACATCCAATTGCGTTCCATACCGCATGATCTTATTGGCCACCGGTGATACAACCGGTAAGGGCTGTAAGGTCCGGGCACTGTCTTCATTACTGGATGCTGATTCGCCGTCGATATTGAAAACCGAAACTTTATAATAGCGGATAGCGTTTGCAAAAAGCCCTGCATCCGTAAATGAAGTCGTATTAGCGGGCAGTGTGGCCAGCAATACATAATTCAGGTTATCATCGTCGGATTTATAGAGCCTGAAACCGTTCTCATTGGCTGCATTATCCACCCATGTTATTGAATTGGATGAACTGCTGGCTCCGCTTGCCGTCAGCCCGGAAGGAATCGCCGGCAGGGCCGGAGTTGCCAATGTGGTGGCACTGACCGATGCAGCGGTATTGTTCATCAGGTTAACAATATCTGACTGGGAAAGCGGCACATCGTAGATCTCGAAATTATCAAGCCAGCCGGAAAAATTACCGGTACCTGTATTGAAGGCATTCGTACCATTCACGCCACCGAGCCTTGATTCATTGCTCGTTGTATTTACCGTAGAGAAGCCCAGGTTTGTATTGGAAGCCACCTGCAGTCCGTTAACATATAACCGGAGCGTGTTTACATTATACACCAGCGCAATATGGTTCCAGCCGGTGCTCAGGAAAAGCGTACTGATGGATCTCCGGGTATTGTTACTGGCAATACCGGCATAGAGGGTGAGGGCATCCAGGCGGAGGGAAAGACCGTTATCGCTTCCACCCAGATCAGCAATGATCCGGTTCCCTGTATTGGAATTCGATTTCATCCAGAAGGAAAGGGTCTTGGAAGCATAGCCCCCGCGCAGGTAATCGCCCGCTGCGGTCGTAACATGAACATACTGACCGTTACCACCGAAACTCAGGGAGTGGGTTCCCTCCACTTTTGTGGCCGCATCAAATACAGATCCACCGCTAACTAACCCTTTATTGTTAATACCAGCGTCATTATAATTATTATTGAACTTCCAGCTGGCCTGGGGCTCGATGTTTATCGGGGACCCACCGTAGGCATAAACGGCTCTCACCTGGTAATAATAAGTGGTGGAGGCAGTCAGGCCAACACTGTCAGCATAAGAAGTAATATTTGCCGCCACCGTTCCGATTGAAAAGTAACCGGCGATGGGATTCGTGGAGCGAAGTACATCAAACCCGGTTTCGTTCGAACTGTTATCCGTCCAGCTGATATTGATCCGCTTATGTGAAACCGCTGTTGCCGTCACATTACCGGGAGAACCGGGGGCCGGGGGTACAACGACCGGGGGAATACCATACACATTATTGCTGGGATTGGAAACATTACCAGCGGCATCCCTCGCTTTTACAATAAATAAATACCCGCTGTCCGCCGCTGTTAAATTATAACAGGAGAACACGGTAGCCGATGTTACGTAAGATTTTACCCCGTTAATATAGATATCATACTTATCAATGCCGACATTATCGGTAGCCGCATTCCAGGCAAGGGACACCGAGTTATTAGTGGCCGCTGTTACCCGGAGATTTCCCGGCGCGGTGGGTGCCTGTGTATCTGCAACCGTTTTACCGCTTACTTCTTCCGTTGCAGCCGAGGCCCCTGTATTGTTTACAGCCCTCAGCTTATAGTAATATCTTGTATTTTGATTTAACCCGTTTACTGTAAACGTGGTGACATCCTGGTTGGTTATCCCTACTAATGTATAAGGACCGCCGGATTGTGTAGCCTGGTAAACCTCAAAATTGGTTTCGTTAAATGCTGAATTGGGATTATCACTCCAGTCTACCTTCATTTGGGTCAGTGAGAGCGGTGACAACATCACATTACCCGGCATATCCGGTTTATTCGGCCCGTTGGCATCCACCACGGTGAATGGCTGGGAAAACTCACTCAGGCAGCCAAACTGCTCGGTCAGTTTTACCACATAACTACCCGGGCTGGTTACGCGGAACGTATCCACTGCACTTAAAATGGTCGCATTACCCACACGTGTCCAGGAATAAGTCTGGTACCCGGTTGGCTCCATTAACGTAACCCCAGTATTCCCATCAGGTGCCGGTATCACTTTACTCAGTAAGCCCTTGGTCTGGATGGCGGGCGGTACGGTCGGGTCTTTCAGTTTTACCACGATCGGGGTCGGTGACCAGGGTGACCATACAGTACCCCTTCTGAACCTGCAGGAATAAGTACCGAAGCTGGTAACGGTATAGGTGTTTGCAGTAGCACCGGCGATCGTGACGCCGTCTTTCCTCCATTCGTATGCAGCAAAACCCGGGCTCAGCCCCAGGGTTACATTGACTGTTTCTCCCACACAAAACTCATATTTACCAAATAAAGGAACCGGGTTGGCCTTATGGATGCGGTTCATGAACGGAAAATAATCCGGTTCAGCCCAGGCATTATACCAGCAGGAGTGACCCCGGGTAGGATAAACCGTACGCTTATAGGAACCTCCCACGGCTAAAATTGAATTTCCCAACGCCTCAGATGCGGCGGGAGAGGGATTTTTATCTAACCCACCCTGGAAATGCCAGATGGGAATGTATTTTAAAGTGTTCGCAGAACTTTGAAATGTACTGTTCGCTGCACTGATGGGCAAACATCCTGCTACCAGGTTGGGATACCGGATGGTGAATTCCCAGCAGGCCGTACCCCCGGCAGAAAGCCCGTTAACAAAGATCCGGTTGATATCCGCTTTATTCTGCGGCACCAGGAAATTCTGGATCAGTTCGGCCAGTGCGTCATACTGTGCAGGACCGAAGAAGCCATATTCATTTTGCGGATACAATAAGAAACCATCAAATTTCCCGGAGTTTACAGAATCCTTGTGCAACTGTCCTCCGTGAAATAACTGGTATTCGTTATCATAGATGTTTTCGTTCCCGCTTTCACCCAACCCGTGAAAGAAGATAAATACAGGATAGACCTTACCGTCATTCACATTGTGCTGGTAGGTCTTGGGAAATTTCAGGCGAAACACATTTCCCTTGTAGATGTAACACCGGTAATCATCGGTGTTCCAGCTCAGGCGGGTTGTTTTTACCCAGTCCCCCACCTGCCCATAGGCTGGCTGAGCCACAAAACCCCCGGGGTATTCAATAACCGGGTCGGCCGGGTTCATCACCTGCGCCGGACTGTACTGGAACAGGAAGCAAAACAATGTTGCAGCAAATAATCTCTTAAGTAGCATTTTCATAAAGTTTGTTTAATAGCTTGTACAAAAAAACCGAAAGGTTCTTACGGGAGATTGGTTGATGCCCAATGCAATATTGAGTATCAGTAGATTGCTGCCTTTAGATAGGAATTTGGAAAGGTTTCGTTGGTTTACTTATAGAATAAGTCGGAAGAGACCACAAGATAGAATAATTTTCGGGAAGAAGAAGTCCTGACGTCAAGAATTTTTAAAGAAATTTTCCCCTTTTTTCCTATGACGGGGGCCATGCAAATAGATTCCGATCCGGGTGTACCGGACAAATAACTGGTACGTTATAATTGTAAACGCCAGGGTAATCGAAAAAACAACTATGAATTTTATTCCTGAATATATATTAAACTGTAAAAGAATAAGTTGCAAAAAAACAACCAGGCCCATATGCACCAGGTACATCCAATAGGCTGCATCGGACAGGTATCTCCACAACCGGCTCTCATCGCGGAAATAATGCAAAAAGATGCCTGTGATCCCAAAAACCAGGAAAATTATCTGGCCGCTTAGTAATAATTTGATCCCCGCAAGGGATAACCTGAATGAAGGAGGATTGCAATCGTGATAATCCTGGTAAAAAATAAAGCCCGAGATAAGCAGACCGGCCCCCAGGAGCCAGACGGCATTTTTTATCATAAAATCAAAGACCGAAGAGCGGGTATTGATCACCCAGCCCAGCCACATAAAAAATCCGTAAAAAAGCAAATTGACAAACCCAGGTACCAGCCCGGTGTCCACCGGCACTAATAATTCGCCCTGCAGCAACAGGATGACCCAGGTTCCGCCGATAGCGATAAGGGCCAGCGCCATCGCATACCCCTTCCCGTTATTTAGCATTTTTAGTAAAAAAGCGGAAACCGGCCGGATAACAGGCAACGAGGCTGCCCGGACATATACAACCGCAACGATATAGTACAGCAACAGGTAATACAGGAACCATAAATGGGCAATTCCGTTCCACCTGAAAAGTTGCCGGAAACTGGCTTGTATATTCAACCAGCGGTCTGCCCCGTAAACCCCCGTGTTCTGGTGGTATAAAAAAGGGAAGACCGTTAGCGGCAAAATGAAAATCAAACTGCCGAGGAAAGGGATACCGATGCGCTGCCACCTGCGCCGGATAAATTCGGGCACCCCCACTTTGTAAATTAAAAAGCGACAGAAAAAACCGGCTACCATAAAGAACAACGGCATCCGGAACGTATGAATCAGGAAATAAAAATAATCAAACACCAGGCTGTGACTGTATGCATCATGCGGCCAGACAGGCAATGCCTTTTCCTTGTAGACAATGGTTGCATGCAGAAAAATCCCCAGGATCATGGCAAAAGCCCTTAATGCATCAATTCCATGGTATCGCTGGCCGGCCTGTAAATTGCTCATAAATTATTCAGTATGCTGATGCACCTTGAAGAGGGAGATAAAAGATCCGGTAACTCCTGTTCAAAATTATAAGGTAAAATACAAAATATTACCGGATTTTTGAGTCAATTTCAATAAAATTGAACAGTACAATATGAAAAATAAATTACTGAAATTATCCCTCTACTGGACGACATTCGGCATCCGCTCCGGCACATTACTCCTGCTGAAAATTGCATTCAGCTCCCGGAATAAAATCATCTCCTTGTCCCCGCCGGGTTTTCGTTTCCCCGTTTATATCCGCGCTCATAGTTCCGATGAATATACTTTCCAGCAGATTTTCATTCAAAAGGAATACGATTTCCCGATTGATAAAAAGATCGGCAGCATCCTGGATGCCGGCGCCAATATCGGGCTCGCGGCCATTTTCTTCGCGCAAAAATTTCCGGCGGCTCACATCATCTGCCTGGAACCTGAACCGGGTAATTTCAGTTTGCTGCAAAAGAACACGGAACACTACCCGAACATCATTCCCGTGCAGGCCGGACTCTGGAGCAAGTCCGCTTTTCTCCAGGTAATCGATGAAGGACTGGACAACTGGGGATTCACTGTCAGGGAATGCAGTGAAGGTACCCCGGGTGCGATCAGTGCTGTTTCGATAGATGACCTGCTGACCCGCTATTCCCGTGAACGATTTGATCTTGTAAAACTGGATATCGAAGGCAGCGAAAAAGAAATACTGGATGCTCCGGATTCCGCAAACTGGCTGGCCGCCTGTTCCGTCCTGGTGATTGAACTGCACGACCGGATGAAACCCGGCACTTCCGCCTCTTTATTCAAAGCGGTCCGGAACAAAGAATACCTGTTTGACGTAAAGGGCGAGAACCTGTTATTCCATTTCAAAAACGGAAACACGTAATTTAATTTCCTTTCTTTTCCCAGACAGAAACAAATCCTCCTGTACAACCCAGCGGTAATTTTTCCGCGATGGCACAATCCAGTTTCTGGAGGCTCTTTATTCTTTTTGTAACGAGGGAAAAAGGAAAAACATCTTCGATAAAATTGGTTTTACCGAGCCGGCTGATCCGGAAACCTGTTTCTTCCGCCAGTTCTCCCAGGCTCCGTTTTGTAAAAAACTGGATATGTGTTAAATCATCCGCGTCACTCTGTACCGTGGTTCCTTTGTATCCAAAGAGCCCCTTTATCTTCAGCACCAGCCGCCACATCCAGTTGTTTTTTTTCTGCAAACGGATATAGGGCCGGGTCACAAAAAGTTCCCGGGGGCCTTTCCCGTTTGGAACGGTAACGATCAACACGCCGTTATCGGAAAGCACCTGGTTGACCACTTTCAAAAAATCAGCGGGCTGGTGCAGGTGTTCAATCACTTCGCTGCAGATTATGGCATGATAACGGTGCCCGTCGGCCACCATTTGTTCCGCACTCTTTACTTCGAAGCTGACCCGTTTCGATTTATTCAGCATCCGGGCTTTTTCAATGGCTTTTTCACTTACATCCACTCCTTTCACCCGGAATCCCAGTTCGCCGAGGCGACGGGAGATCACACCGTTCCCGCAACCGACATCAAGGACTTCCGCCCCTTCCGGCAATCCGGCTGTCAGCACCCCGGTAATAAAGTTTAGCCGTTTTATATCCGCATATCTTTCAAATTCCGCCATGGACTGTTCAGTTTTTGTTGCTTAATACCTGTTTATATAATTTCTCAATTTGCCGGGTCATTTCTTTAGCTGAGTACCGCTTGTTCACTGTATCCAGGGCTTCTTTTCCGTACCGGTTTCTCTTTTCCGGATTCCCCGCCAGGTCCACCAGGGCAGCCGATAAATCAGGGACCAGGTTGCTGGTTTCAACCAGCACCCCGTTCCGGTCATGCTGCACCACTTCCCGGGATCCATCCACATTAGTAGCAATAACGGCCTTACCCATTGCCATCGCCTCCAGTAAACCAATGGGCAGCCCTTCCCAGAGAGAGGGTAAGACAAAAATATCCGCTGCCGCCAGCACATCCGGTACATCCTGCCGGAACGGTAAAAGTGTAACCACTTTTTCAAGTTTATATGCTGTGATCAGTTGCTCCGCCGCCGCCCGTTCATCTCCTTCACCCACCATCAGGAGGTGCATAGCCGGGTACCGGCCAAGGGCCGTCTGAAAAGCCCGGATCAGGCTTAGCGGTTGTTTATGTGAAGTGAACCGGGCAATGAATAAAACAAGGATCGTTTGCGCATCAATCCCCAATTCCCGGCGGATATTTTTGAATGAGTTAGCCGGGTTGAATTTTGATAAATTGATCCCGTTGGTGACAACGACCGAATCAAATGATTTTATATACTCCCTGCCGGTTTGCTGATTCGACGCGGAAACAGAAATGACCAGGTCGGAACGCTGTGTCAGGTATTTTTCTCCCATGATCCTGATCTTCCGCAGGGCAGCCGGCTGGTCCTGGTGAAATGACCAGCCATGAACGGTATAGATCACCGGTATTTTCAGTGAATGTGCCGCCCATAATATATTGGAATTGGCCCGGCTCCCGTGCGCATGAACCAGGTTCACTCCATTGTCCTAATAAATTTTCCGGACCTTCCGCCATTTTGTAAAATCAAAAGGGCGCTCGGTAAAGATCACGTCCGTTTTTACGTGCATGGCTTTTAGCCGGTCCACCATCGGACCAGGGGTAAACGAGAGTACTACCGGATCAAATACGTCGCGGTCCAGGTTCTCAACCAGGCTCAGGAGGTGTGATTCACCTCCCCCGATCTGTCCCTGCCGGATGCATTCCAGAACTTTGATTTTACCTGACATATTTTCCCGTTGATACCGGTTGATTACCGGGGTTTAATACCCCATCCGTCGGGGAGCTTCTCTGTAATTTCAATATTGGAAAACTCCTGTCCCTGCCGGGCGCCTACTTTTTTGGCCCAGGCCGCCATCCGGGCAATTCCTTCTTCCAAACCGATGCCGGTCGGGTCGCCGAAAACAGAATGGGCCCGGGTATGATCGGAATAGGCATGCAGGACTTCGTTCCGCGCACTCAGGTAATTGATATCCGGGCTCACCCCGAATTCCTTACATACCACCGTGGCCAGTTCGTTTACCGTATAGGGTTTATCGGCGCCGATATTGAACACTTTATTATAGGCTTCGGGCATTCCCACACTTTTGGCAATGGGAATCGCCACATCATCGATATAACTGAAAGCCCTTGTCTGGGTACCATCGCCGAACACCGTGAGTTGCTTGCCCTGCATGATCTGGTTCATAAAAATGCCGATCACATTGCGGTACTTGTCCCCGATATTCTGGTTCTCACCATACACGTTGTGCGGGCGGAATACCACGTAATTCAGCCCGAACATCTTGTGGGCCGCTTCCAGGTCCATTTCCACCGCGTACTTGGACACGCCATAGGGATCTTCCGGTTCGGGCTTCATTTCCTCGGTCATCGGGAGCTGCCCTTTTCCATAGACCGCGATGGAGGAGGTGAATACAAAACATTTTACTTTATGTTTTACCGACTCATTGATCAGGTTGATACTCCCCACCAGGTTCGTATTGTAATTGTACCTCCGTATAAAATGGGACAGTCCCTCTGCCGCATAGGCCGCCAGGTGATAGACATACTCAAACCGGTATTCATCAAACAGTTTGCTGATCAGTGCATGATCAGTAATACTTCCATTCACGAAAGTGGCCCCGGCCGGTATATGATCTTCAAAGCCACCGCTGAGGTCATCCAGGGCAATCACATTGTACCCCATTTTCATACAATGGCTGACCACATGCGAGCCAATGAAACCGGCCCCGCCGGTTACCAAAACATTCTTTTTCATACGCGAATTATTAACTTTTATAATTTTCCCACCCAGCGGTTATACCACAACTGGAAGGACAATAACTGCCAAAGCTTCTGGTAGTTCACATTTTTACCTGCCAGGTAATCATCTCTCAGTTTAATGATCGGACCGGTTTCAAAAAGCCCAGTTTTCGAAAGGCAGTTTTCACTTAAATAGTATGTTAACTGCTCCTGCAATTCCTGGCGGAACCAAACGGTTAACGGGGCGATAAAGGGCCGCTTGGGCCGGTCCATGATCTCCTCCGGCAAATACTTGTGTACGATCTTTTTTAATAACCATTTATTGACCCCGTCCCGGATCTTAAATGAGAAGGGAAGCTGGGCCAGGAATTCCACCAGCCGGTGATCGATCATCGGTTCCCGTCCTTCCAGTCCGACCGACATGGTTGCCCGGTCCACTTTAACCAGGTTATTATCCACCAGGAAGGTTTTATAGTCAATGGCCAGTAAACGGTTCAAATCATCATTTTTCCCGTCTTTCCCGTCTGCGAAAGCGGTAGGCAGATCTTTATATTCCCCGGACAGGAACGATTTTACCTCTGATTCTGTTATATACTGACTGATATATTTCATGGCCTGCCCCAGGTCATGGCTTTTCCAGATCAGCTTCATCTTTTCATACCGGGTCGCGAAATTGTATTTTGAACGGAAATACGGTATATGAGCCGGGTTGACCAGGGACATGGCCCCGCTCAGGATCGTTTGCACGGGAACCGGCAGGCCGTTTGTGTATTTATTGGCCAGGTTGAATTTATTGTAGCCCCCGAATATTTCATCCCCTGCATCCGCGCTCAGGGCCACTTTTACCTGCCGGCGGGCCAGCCGGCTGACCAATACCGTAGGAACGGTTGAGTTATCGGCAAAGGGTTCATCATAAATTTCCGGGAGCAGCGGAAGTACCTCCCCCGCTTCTTTAGCGGTCAGGTACCATTCCGTATGATCGGTACCCAGGTAGCCGGCAATTTTTTTAGCTTCTTTGGCTTCATTAAATTCCAGTTCATGAAACCCGATCGTAAAGGTTTTTAATTTCTCTGTCCGGCCGCTTTGCAGCAGGGCCGCCACACTGGAACTGTCATAGCCACCGCTTAAAAAAACACCAACCGGCACATCGGAAACCATCCGGTACTCATAGGCACTCTTCATCAATTTTTCGGTCCCGGCTATCGCATCTTCATCGGAAATCTTTAGTGCCGGTTTGTTATAATAATCGGCCACATCCCAGTACTTCCGGAGTTCCCGGTTCCCGGATTCCAGTTCGATCGTCAGTATATGTCCCGGCAGCAGCTTCGCCGTATGCTGAAAAATACAATGGGGCCCGGGTATATAGCTGTACTGCAGGAAAAGCGCCAGGCTGCTTATTTCAATATTTTTTTCGAAGCGTTCATGCCGGTAAAGGGCTTTCAACTCCGAGCCGAATAACAGGATATCATTGTTCCAGTAGTAGTATAGGGGCTTTACACCTGCCCTGTCCCGGATCAGGAAAACCTTTTTCCGGGCCTTGTCGTAGAGGGCAATGGCAAACATGCCGATGAATTTCTGCAATACCTCCAGCCCCCAGCAATGATAGCCTTTCAGGATTACTTCCGTATCCGAACCGGATACAAATGAATACCCCTTTTCTTCCAGCTCTTTCCGGATCTCCTTAAAGTTGTAGATCTCTCCGTTGTAATTGACAACGAGGTCACCGAAATGCATCGGCTGGTGGCCCAGGGCCGAGAGGTCCAGGATCGACAACCGGCGCTGCCCGAAGCCGATCAGCGCTTTGCCTGTTTCAAAGACTTCATAACCGGCATCATCCGGCCCGCGATGCGTCAGGGCATTGGTCATTTCCTTCAGCTTTTCCAGCGAAGTCGTTTTCCTGAAATCCAAAAATCCGGCTATACCGCACATGGCCCTTAATTAAAACTGATTTTGTGATTAAAATGCCACATGATGCCCTTCCAGAAAGAACGCAGGTGGGCTTTCTGGCTTTTGAAAATAAAGCTCAATGTATTCTTGGGAATGGTAAGGAATGAAAAATAAAGCAGGAAAATACAATAGCTGAAAAAGGACATATTCCGCTTCATGAACAGGATCCTGTTCTTGGTATGGTAGAACGTTTTAAAGGGGCTGGCCTTCCCGGTGGTCATGGATTCTTTATGGTAGATCAGGGATTCAGGCTGGTAATATACTTTATAGCCTTTCCGTTTGATTTGCTCACACCAGTCAAATTCCTCGTAATAAATAAAGAATTCCTCCGGCAAACCGCCCACTTCCTCAATTACTTTTCTGGGAACCATCATGCCGCCGCCATGGGCATAGTTGGTCACTTTAATTTCATTGTACTGGCCTTTATCCTCTTCCCCGCAGCCCACCATGGCATTCCGGCCGGTAAATACATTCACGGTCTGGTAACCGGCATATTCAATGGTTCCTTTATGAAAGAAATAATGGAATTTGGGGCTGGCGATACCGGCATCCGGGAAGCGTTCAAAGATCCGGACCAGTCCTTCGAGCAGGCCCGGCGTAAACTCCGTATCATTGTTTACAATGAATAAATAGTCCCCCTTGGCCGCGCGGATCCCCACGTTATTTCCCCCGGTAAAACCCAGGTTCTTTCCGTTCAGGATGACGTTCACATCCGGCCTGATTGATTTGAAAAGGGCGGCCGGGTTCTCCTTAGAACCATTGTCCACGATAATGATCTCCAGGTTAGGGTATACGCAATGCTCGTTGATGGAGCGAAGAAAATCGCAGGTTATTTCAGTGGTATTCCAGGTAAGTGTCACAATAGACACCAATGGAGAAGTTTCCTTCTGCATAAAATAGTTTTTAGGGGTACAAAGAATTATAAAGATAATATCCGGAAACGATAAATCCCAGCAATGACACTATTTAAGCGCCTGATTTCTGGAAAAGCGCGGCCGGTGTTCTTGCCATGATCTTAAAATCATAGAACAGGTTATATTGCCGGGCATAGGAAATATCCATGCGAACCCGTTCTTCGGCCGTCATATCCGGGTTTTTCTTTTTGTTTACCTGCCACAGACCGGTGATACCCGCCGGGGCCATAAAGCGCTCGACAAATTCATTGGTGGTAAGGGTGGTGGCTTCGTAAATGGGCAGCGGGCGGTTCCCGACAATGGACATATCCCCGATCAGTACATTGAATAGCTGGGGCAATTCATCAATACTTGATTTGCGCAGCCATTTCCCCACGCTTGTAACCCTCGGGTCGTTGTAAATCTTCAGGAACTTCACGCCTTTATCGCTTTTCCCGTATTTATTCAGGTGCGACAGGGCATCCACTTTCTGATCAGCGTCCAGTTCCATGGTCCTGAATTTAAAGAAACGGAATACTTTGAATCCTTTACCCGCTCTTAATGAAGTATAAAAAACGGGCCCTTTTGAATCCAGTTTTATAATCAGCGCCACCAGGATAAATACCGGCAGGGCCAGGATCAGGATGGTCGCGGAGATCAGGATATCCAGCAGCCTTTTGGCAGTAAATGACTTCGTTTTCTTTGTGCTGTCAATGGCGGCATAAGTTTCCTTCCGGAACAGCGGGGCCGGCGGGTGATTTTTGATCTTTTTGAGAAAAGCGACTTTGTTCGCGAAGTTGACACCCCGCTTATTCATATTGATCACATCATCAATCATGTCGTTTGACTTGATGCAATCCAGGCAATCCTCATCCAGGCATTCTTCATTATACAGGACCGGGATAGCGGATACCTGGGGCCGGGCTTTCAGGAAAGCAAAAAATCCGGCTAACTGTTCTTTACAAAAAGGAATATCAAAAACAATTACATCCGGGACGGCCCCTTTTGCGGCCAGGATCTTATCGATCAGTATAATCGTGTCTGTGATGGAACCGGTAACGGATGTGGACTGGAAAAAAGTAGCGAAATGCTGCAGGGAAGTTTCCCGCTGGCCTATATAGATGCAGTTCAGTTGATCCGCCTGGTCCCGGTACACCGGGAACATACTGGTCCCCTGCCTGTACCGGTCGATGCTTAAAGAGTGGGTTTCGGAATACATCTGGATAAGTTTGGTTTAATATAATGGTTACGGTTATGGTCTTTGTTTTGTCCGGTCAGTTATTCACCATTTCGGTGTGCAGGTGATATTCCACCCGCTTTAATAAATCCGGGGGACTGAACGGTTTATTAATAATTACATCCGCTTTGAGATCAGCCAGGCTGTTGGCGTTCAATTCCGGTTGCTGGCCTGATAACACAAAAACCGGTTTCTGGTACAACACGCTGGACTTTATATATTCGATGAACTCAATGCTTTCTTTTTCCTGGGAATCGATATCCACCATTACCATACTGATATCACTGTTCTTCCTCACATAACTCATCCCGGTATATACATCAGCCACGGCAATAAAATCATACCGCGCCGATAAAACCGTTTGCAACAGGTAACTCATCGGCTTGCTGACACAAATAATTAAAATTGTCTTTCTCATTCGTACAGGGGTTCAGGATTAATGTTTATAGGTTTATCAGCCCGCATTAATCATAGTACTGGACAAAGACAATCGCCTTTAAATCTTCTGATTTTAATTAGGATCTTGAAAAAGGTTCTGTAGGAGAATTGGTACGGTCATTCAAAGGAGGAGAGAAATAAGTATTTCTACTGAAAATAAAATAGAAATTCTACTGGAGTAAAAATACAAACATTTAATTGTTACTTCAAAGCAAAACACAAAGAATATTTTTAAATCCGGGTAGCGATGCCGTCAATATTTTGCAATCAACTTATATTCAGTAAATTACCTATCATTTAAAATCTGCAATCAGCGGAAAATGATCGGAATAAACCGTTCCGGGGCAGCGGTAATTTACCAGCTCCGTTTGTTTACCGGTGAAAATATAGTCGATCCGCAGCGTGGGAGAAATAAAGCGGTAGGTTCTGCCCAGCCCCCTTCCCTTTTCCAGGAAAGCGTCTCTTAGTCCTCCCCGCAGGCGGAAATAGGCATAGGAATTCGGGACATCCCCCAGGTCGCTGCAAACAATGACCGGGTAGGGGCTGCTCCCGATCTCCCGGCTTGCCAGGCCGGCCTGCCGGTTCCGGAGCCAGTAGCTGTTTTTCAGTTTATAAAGGACCCCCGCATTCATCTTTACCTGCCCCGGTTCCCGGAAGTCATTTTTATTGAAGCCCGGGGATTCAAGGTGTGAATTGAATACCCTGGTTATTTTACCATTAAAGCTAATGTCGGCATAGCACAGGCCCTCCGAATGGACCTTTGCCTCGTTAGTAAAGTCTCTTGCCGCCAGGATGGGGTACTTTGAAAATATCGCCAATCCGTACTGGAATTTGCCCCCGAAGAGTTCCGTGGACGGGTAAAAATGGTAATAGCCAAAACCCAGGGCCTTTAAAGCCGGGATATTCGCTTCATAGTAGTTGGGATCGTGACATTCAAAAAACTCCTGCAGACAGAGTATATCGGCTTCCTGCGATGCGATAAAATCCATCATCTTTTTCCGGTAACTCTGGCCGCCTCTTTTCTCCTTGTTCCGTTCATCCCAGCGGGACACATTCCAGGACAATACCCGGATCGTTCCTTCCGGTTTGTATGCGGATGACGCTTTAACATTCAGGGGGAACAGGACCGATACCTGTTGCCAGCCCAGGAGCAGGGAAACCCCGCAGAAAAGAGCCCAGCGGGAGCGCCGGATCGCCCAGACCAGGAGCAGTATAAGCAACAGCGCCAGGAGCAGGGGGAATGCGAGGCCCAGGATCGCGATAAACCAGATGGATCCGGAACCCAGCCAGGGAACCAGGCAAACGAGCAGGTACAGTGCAGCCACTATTACAGTTAGCACTATCCCGGCTTTTTTCCAGAAAGAGGATCGTTTATTCACTGCTGTTTGAGTTTGCGGAAGGAACAATGTTAAACAAAATAGTACAAATAAAACGGGGTATGAATAAGGAATCATTACATCTCCGGGAGGGTGCCTGAATTAGTGTGAGTATTGAAGAGTATTGCAAAACATGAGGTTCCAATGCAATCACCTAAATAAAACATAAATCACTCATGAGCTTCTATATTCCCTGTGTCAAAATATTTTCGAGTTTCCCAAAAGGTATTGCTTGGGCTATTGTAATAAACGTAACCATTCAATTTAGCTAACCATTCTGAAAAAGTGGTTTTACCATCTCCCAGGGGCCTCAGCCTGTTGCCTGCAGTTTTTTTCTATTTGGAACAATTCCCCCAAGCCTATATATTTGCACTCCCAATGCAAAAGGGGAATTAGCTCAGTTGGCTAGAGCGCTTGCATGGCATGCAAGAGGTCACGAGTTCGACTCTCGTATTCTCCACATAACTCAACTAAAAGAATCCCGGCACCCGGGGTTCTTTTTTGCAATAATCAACTCCTTAATCACATTTCACACAAGGTTTCCCATTGTACCCATTTGCAGCGGCCCATTGCTCACATTCAGCCAGTGTGCCAAAACAGGGCAATCCCAGGTCCAGGCTCTCCACCCGCCAGGGCGCTGCGGAGGTACAGCGGTTGGCGCAGATCACGAATGCTTCCTCTTTGCGGCAGGTGCCCAGCACAGTGATCAGAGTAAACAGGAGCAGCAATTGATACATCTTAACTTTCATACCCTGAAATTGAGATGCCGGGACTGCCGGAAACAATGATATTGATCAGGAAAATGCAGCTACCTGCCCCCAGGTTCATCGGGGCTATTATTGTTTTGCCCTTCGGGGTTACCGGTTCGCAATAAAAAACTCCTTCTTCCGAAGGAGTGCAACAATGCATTAAATAGTGCTAACCCGGATGAATTTTCAAACTTTAAGACTGCCCGAACTCCGAACTGTGAACCTGCCTGCCGGCCCGCTTCGCCGCGAGGCGAGCAGGCAGGCTCCGAACTATGAACTATTCTCCCCAGATATTGTCCTTCCCATCCAGCCATAATTTCACCAGGTCCGTGGTCACCGACTTCGGCCTTTCCAGCGGGAAACCGAGGGCACGGTCCCAGCAGAGGCTGGCCAGTACACCAAGGGCGCGGCTGACAGCGAAAAGCACGGTATAAAATTCGTATTCCACCATCCCATAGTGTACCAGGAGCGCGCCGCTATGGGCATCCACATTCGGCCAGGGGTTTTTGATCTTACCGATTGTTTGCAGGATCGGTGGCACGGTCTCATAGATATTCCAGACCGTCTGTACCAGTTTGTCATCGGGCATATGTTTCTTACCAAATTCCAGCTGCGCAGTATAACGGGGATCGGTCTTGCGCAATACCGCGTGTCCGTAGCCCGGCACCACTTTGCCTTCGCTCAGGGTTTTCTTTACATAGTCCGCTATCTGCTCCTTTGTCGGCAGGTCGGTTTTCAGTTCTTCCTGCATTTCATAGATCCATTTGATCACTTCCTGGTTGGCCAAACCGTGCAGGGGGCCTGCCAGGCCATTCATACCGGCTGCGTAACTCAGGTACGGATCGCTGAGCGCCGACCCCACCAGGTGCGTGGTATGCGCGGATACATTTCCGCCTTCATGATCGGCATGGATGGTCATATACAGGCGCATCAGTTCCTGGAAACTCTCGTCCTCAAAGCCCAGCATATGCGCCAGGTTACCCGCCCAGTCAAGCAGGCCGTTGGGCTGTATATGGTCACTGTTCCTGTATTTACGGCGGTAGATATAAGCGGCGATCCGTGGCAGGCGGGCCAGCAGTACGATACTGTCGTCGAATACCGGTAACCAATAGTCTTTTTTACTGATCCCTTCCGCGTATTTTTTCTGGAAATAACTTTCGGTCTGCAGGGCCATCACCCCCACCACAAACATGGTCATGGGATGTGCTGTGATCGGGAGCGCGTCAATGGCTTCAAACACATGGGTGGGCACATGACTGCGGCGCTGCAGGATATTGGTCACATGACCAGCCTCCTCATCATTGGGCAGTTCGCCGATCAGCATCAGGTAAAACAATCCTTCCGGCAGGGGTTCGGAACCACCGGGAGCCTTGGGCAGTTTCTGCTGCAACTCCGGTATGGAATAACCCCGGAAACGAATTCCTTCCCTCGCATCCAGTAAAGAGGTCTCGGTCACGAGCCCGGTAATCCCCCGCATCCCCTGGTAGATCTGGGAGAGCGTAACCTCGCCAATTTTTTTGTTGCCATGCTCTTTCAGTAAGTCCTTGATCTCGGCGGCTACACTGTCAGCTTTAGCCCTGAACCTGTCTTTGATGATACCCATACGACCTTATTTTTCGGGGAATATTGATAAACAATTTGAGGACATAAAAGTACTGATTGCCCGGGGCTGTAACAAAAATTATTAAGGGGGGGATCAGTTGTCAGTTGATGGTTGTCAGGGCCTCACCCGGACTTTGTGTGCCGTGATGGGAACTCGCAGCTCGCCCCCCGATGCGTTGGCAAAGGCGAGTTCATAGCTGACAACTGACATCTGTCAATTGTTATCTACACCTGACACCCGACACCTGACACCCGACACCTGTCAACTCATTTAGGCGTCCTCCGGTACAACCAGAGCGCCACAAATATAAACACGATATTCGGCAGCCAGGCGGCCAGGAAGGGGGGCAGGTTGCCCTTGGTGGCAAAAACAGTGGAGAAACGGTCGGAAATGATAAAAATGGCTGCAATGATGATGCCAACTGCCAGGTGCATGCCGCTGCCCCCGCGGTTTTTGCGGCTGGCAATTACCACCCCGATCATGGTCAGTAAAAGAACCGTGGCCGAGACAGCGGTCCGCCGGTAGCGTTCCACTTTGAGGGTGTTCAGTCCCTCGGTACCACGGAGTTCTTCCCGCCTGATATAATAAGCCAGTTGCGGCGAGGTCAGTTTGTCTTTCAGGTAATCATCCTTTCGCAGTTCCTCAGGATCCAGGCGCAGGTTGATGACAAGCGTATCATGGTTCACCATCCGCTCTCCCACACTGTCAATAAACCGTTCGGAAGCCCGGTACAATTTCCATTTTTTGCTGGTCGTGTCCCAACTGATGGATTCGGACCGCAGGTTGTACACCACTTTATTGTCTTTGATCCGCTCCAGGAAAAAGCCCCGTGCGAATTTGATACTCGTATCGTAATCGCGGATACCGACAAAAGTATT
Organism: Bacteroidia bacterium; assembly: GCA_037447355.1. GTDB lineage: Bacteria > Bacteroidota > Bacteroidia > Chitinophagales > Chitinophagaceae > JJ008. The sequence continues at coordinate 31,221 of JBBIGW010000022.1, forward strand.
CGTGTCGGTACGCAGGTAAAAACAGCGGGCACAACTGCCATAGGTCCGGTTCTTGGACGGATCCTTGCTGTCGATATACTTCGATTGAAAATCCGACTTGATGATATTGGCCTTCGGGATCCAGTAACTGTTCCCCAGCCAGAGGAGAAGCGCGAGGGAAAGTCCCCCGATAAAAAAAGGACGGAGGAACCGGTTATAACTGGTGCCACTGGCCAGGATGGCAATGATCTCTGAACGGGTGGCCATCCGGCTGGTGAAAAAGATCACGGCAATAAACACAAACAAAGGGAAGAGCAGGCTCCATATCCAGGGCACAAAACCGATATAGTATTTACTGATGATCTCCTTCGTGGTAAAACCGGCTGTTACAAAATCGTCCGCCTTTTCGCTGCTGTCCACCGCCACGGCGATTGCCGTGAACAACAGCATGCAAAAAATAAAAGTGACCAGGAATTTTTTCAGTATGTACCAGTCAAGTTTCTGCATTATTAAAATAACAAGATTGTAGTTATTTTAACTACCGGCGCAAATGTAGCCAAATAACTGTTGCGGCTTTGTGAAAGCGGGACAACTATAACTTTTGTTTGAGCCGGGGTATCAGTTCCTCCTTCCAGGCGGCAAAATCACCCTGCTGAATATGGTTCCGGGCCTCTCCCACCAGCCAGAGATAAAAGGCCAGGTTGTGTACGCTCGCGATCGTGAGTCCCAGTATTTCTTTGGCTTTTACCAGGTGCCGCAGGTAGGCCTTGCTGTAATACGCGCTGACCGCACAGCCGATGCCTTCATCGAGGGGTGAAAAATCGAATTCCCATTTCTTGTTGTCAATATTGATCACCCCGTTTGAAGTGAACAACATTGCATTCCGGCCGTTACGGGTGGGCATCACGCAATCAAACATATCCACCCCGCTGCCGATACATTCGAGTATATTCCAGGGCGTACCCACTCCCATCAGGTAACGGGGTTTATTAACCGGTAAATGATCGCAGCACCAGTCACAGATCTCGTACATCACCGGCTCGGGTTCCCCCACACTCAGGCCGCCAATGGCATTCCCGCCGGCTTCTTTGGCGGAAATATATTCGCAGGATTGTTTGCGGAGGTCCTTAAACGTTCCTCCCTGCGCAATGGGAAAAAGAGTCTGGGTGTATCCGTACAGGGGTTCCGTGGAATTCAACTGCGCCACACAGCGGTCCAGCCAGCGGTGGGTGAGTTCCATCGATTTTTTTGCATAGGCAAATTCACTTCCGCCGGGCGGGCATTCATCGAAAGCCATGATGATATCCCCACCGATTGTCCGCTGGATATCCATAACATTTTCGGGGGTAAACAGGTGCCGGCTGCCGTCGATATGCGACTGGAACGTCACTCCCTCCTCTTTGATCTTGCGGGTACCGGCCAGGGAAAAAACCTGGTAGCCGCCACTGTCCGTCAGGATGGGTCCTTGCCAGCCATTAAAACGGTGCAACCCACCTGCTTTTTCCAATACTTCCAGCCCCGGGCGCAGGTATAAATGGTAGGTATTGCCGAGGATGATCTGTGCTTTTACCTCCTGTACCAGTTGCTGCTGGCTCACTGCTTTTACACTGCCTGCTGTGCCCACCGGCATAAAGATGGGGGTCTGTATCTCCCCGTGATCCGTTGTGATCCGGCCGGCCCGGGCCTTGCTCCCGGTATCGGAATGCTGTAACTCAAATGTCAATCCCGCCATAATGGGCGCAAGATAAAACGAAACTGTTTTCCACAACCTGTGAAATATGTACCGGGTATTAAAAAGCGCGGGGTGTTACCTTCGCCGCTATGCCACCAATTGCCTGGGAAGAAATTCTCTTTTATTTTTTTATTGCCCTTACCGTTATCCAGCTGTTTTATTATGGCTGGTTTTTCAGGCGGGTCGCTTTTTTCAAACCCAAAGAAAAGATGCAGTCCCGCCAGCACCCGGTATCGGTGATCATCTGCGCCCGCGATGAGGACGAGAACCTGGCCCGTAACCTGCCGGGAGTACTGGTGCAGCAATACAGCAGCAGCAGTGAAGTGGTGGTGGTCAATGATAATTCGCTGGATGATTCCAAATACATTCTGCAGGAACTGAAGAAGACCTTTAAATCCCTGAACGTGGTGGAACTGACCCAGGAGGCCAAACTGATCTCCGGGAAGAAATACCCGCTTTCCATCGGGATCCGCGAGGCAAAACACGAGTTGCTCCTGCTCACCGATGCCGACTGTGTACCCGCCAGTGAACACTGGATCCAAAAAATGCAGGAGGGGTATGATGAGGGAATTGAAATTGTGCTGGGTTATGGCGCCTATCACCGCCGGAAAGGGCTGCTGAATAAACTAATCCGTTTTGAAACCTTTCATACCGCCCTGCAATACCTCTCCTATGCCCTGGCAGGAATACCCTATATGGGCGTAGGCCGCAATCTTTCCTACAAAAAGGATTTATTCCTGCGCAACAAAGGATTTTCTTCGATCAATCATATACCCAGCGGGGATGATGACCTGTTCATCAATAAAGTAGCCACGAAGGAAAATACCGCGGTGGTGATCGACCCGGATGCCATTACCCTCTCCATCCCCAGGACGAGCTGGACGGGCTGGCTGCGGCAAAAATCGAGACACTATACCACGGCCAAGTATTATAAGCCAAAGCATAAGTTCCTGCTGGGACTCTATTTCGCCAGCCAGTTTCTTTTTTACCCGGTCCTGGCAGCCGCCGCGGTATTTTATGACTGGCGTTTTGTCCTGCCGGTCTTCGGGCTTCGTCTCCTCCTGCAGGTGGTCGTGCTGTATAAATCCATGAAGAAAATGGGAGAAGAGGATCTCTGGCCCTGGTTTGTTTTACTGGATATGTGGATGTTCTTTTATTATCTCATCTTTGCCCCGGCTTTGTGGAGAAGACCAAG
>JBBIGW010000023.1:0-34116 GCA_037447355.1 Bacteroidia bacterium
GTCTTCGGCCATTCCGTCTTCGATGCTGCAAATCGGGTATTTTTTTACCCAGCTTTCCCAGTATTTGGCGAGTTGCTCGCTGCTCATTTCCTTGCCGTTGCTCTTATGGAAGACATATTTTTTCTTTTTACCGTCCCAGAGCTCGCTGTTGGCCGCATCCATCGCGATCCGCACCTGGGTGCCTGCTTTGTAACCAGCTGCTTCAATAGCGGTCAGCACGGTTTCAATGGCTTCCTCATTGCTCTGGATATTCGGGGCAAAACCGCCCTCGTCGCCCACATTGGTGCTATACCCTTTTTTCTTCAATACGCTTTTCAAAGAGTGGAAGATCTCCACACCCCAGCGCAGGCCTTCGTTAAAGCTGGGAGCGCCAACCGGCATTACCATGAATTCCTGGAAATCGATCTTGTTGTCGGCATGGGCGCCGCCATTCAGGATATTCATCATGGGAATGGGAAGTACTTTGGCGTTGGTACCGCCGATATACCGGTAGAGCGGGAGAGAGGCCTCTTCTGCTGCGGCTTTGGCCACGGCCATACTAACAGCCAGCAGGGCATTGGCACCCAGTTTGCCTTTATTCGGAGTGCCATCCAGTTGGATCATAAATTCATCCACACCGGCCTGGTCGGCCACATCATAGCCCAGTAATTCGGGGGCGATGATATCGTTCACGTTTTTTACCGCTTTTAACACACCTCTGCCCACATATTTTTTCTTATCGCCATCGCGCAGTTCCACGGCTTCGTGGATACCGGTGCTGGCGCCACTGGGTACCGCGGCGCGGCCAATAGCTCCTTCATCGGTGATTACGTCTACTTCCACGGTGGGATTACCCCGGGAATCTAAAATTTGCCTGGCGAAGATTTCTGAAATGTAACTCATAATTGAAACTTATTTTGAATGAATAGTAGCTGTCTGCGTCAGGGACCGGAAGATATCTTCCAGCCGCTGGTTTTCGCTTTGCAAAGAAACGATGTTGAGGTTGTGCTGCAAAGCAAGCGACAATATTTGTTTGCGTAACTGATCAGAATCATGGGTGGCTAACTGCCAGTTGTTCGTTTCAGATTTGATTATTCCGGTTACAGCCGGAAGCTTTTCCAGCAGGGAGCGATCCACCGTTTCTTTAAATGAAACACTGACTGTTTCGGCTGAAGCAGATTTGCGCAGGTTTTCCAGGGTATCATCCGCCACGAGATGCCCCTTATTGATAATGATCACCCGGTCGCAGATAGCTTCCACTTCCTGCAGGATATGCGAGGAGAACAAAACCGTTTTATCCCGGCCCTGTTTTTTGATCACTTCCCTGATCTCGATGATCTGGTTGGGGTCGAGCCCGGAAGTAGGTTCATCCAGTATCAGTACTTCAGGATCATGGATCAGCGCGGCCGCCAGTCCCACCCGTTGTTTATAACCTTTGGAAAGCTGGCCGATCTTCTTCCTCGCCTCCGGGGTCAGCCCAACGGTCTCTATCACTTTCTCAACTGCTGCCTTTTTATCCGCCAACTGGTGCAGCCCGGCGATAAAGGACAGGTACTCCCGCACATACATATCATAGTAGAGGGCATTGAGTTCAGGCAGGTAACCGATCTTTTTCCTGGTCTCCAGGGGTGATTCGGCCACATTGATCCCGCAAACCCAGGCCTCTCCGCCACTGGGTTGCAGGTAGCCGGTGATGATCTTCATGGTGGTGGACTTGCCGGCGCCATTGGGGCCCAGGAATCCCACGATCTCCCCTTTGTCCGCTTTGAAGGATAGCTGGTTCACCGCTTTTTGCTCCCCGTATTCTTTGAGCAGGTTGTTGACTTGGATGGACATGCTGCAAACCTACATAAAATTGGTATTGCTTAATTTGCAGGGGTACCGGTTCATTAAATAAACCTGAAATGACCATTTTGCTGATTTTACTATTCTGCCTGGGGTATCTCGTTATTGCTTTTGAACATTCATTCAAGATCAATAAAGCCGCCACGGCGCTGCTGACAGCAACCCTTACCTGGTCAGTTTATGCACTGGGCTCTTCCGATAAGATACAGGTAACAAATAACCTTACGGAACACCTGGGGGATATTTCCGGTATCCTTTTTTTCCTCCTCGGGGCCATGGTGATCGTTGAACTCATTGATGCGCACGACGGATTCGACCTGATTACCCGCCGCATCCGGACTTCCAATAAAAAAAAGCTCGTCTGGCTGGTGGCCATCATCAGCTTTTTCCTCTCTGCGGTATTAGATAACCTGACCACCACGATTGTCCTGATCTCCCTGCTGCGGAAACTGATTGCCGGCAGGCAGGAGCGGCTGATTTATGCGGGCCTGGTCATAATTGCCGCCAATGCCGGTGGGGCCTGGTCTCCCATCGGGGATGTAACCACCACTATGTTATGGATCGGCGGACAGATCACCGCGGTTAATATTATCGCGAAAGTATTTCTTCCCAGCCTGGTCAGTTTACTGGTTCCGGTTTTAATCATCAGCCGGCAGCTGAAAGGGAATGTCGGCCAGCGGCCTGAAGTGCTCCAGAATAAAAACTATACCCATAGCAGCCGGGAGCGGAACCTGGTATTCTGGCTGGGGATAGGTTGCCTTTTACTGGTGCCGGTATTCAAAACGGTTACCCATTTACCTCCCTATATGGGCATTCTTTTCGGACTGGGGATCATGTGGGTTTGTACAGAGATGATACACAGTAAAAAAGATGAACGGGATAAAGGGGTTTTATCCGTAAACCGTGCCTTACAAAGAATTGATACCCCCAGCATCCTGTTCTTTCTTGGTATTCTGCTGTGCATCGCGGTCCTGGAATCCACCCATGTGCTGCATGACCTGGCCGGCTGGTTAGACAGGACCATTGGCAATATCTCGGCCATTTCCATAACTATCGGGTTCCTCTCGGCCATTGTAGATAATGTACCGTTGGTAGCGGGAGCACAGGGCATGTATTCGCTGGACCAGTTTCCAGCGGATCATTATTACTGGGAATTCTTAGCCTATTGTGCCGGGACCGGCGGCAGTATCCTGATCATTGGCTCCGCGGCTGGTGTGGCTGCGATGGGACTGGAAAAAATAGATTTTTTCTGGTATGTAAAAAAAATCGGCTGGCTGGCCCTGCTGGGATACCTCGCCGGGGCAGCGGTGTTTATCGCACAACAGTTTTTGTTGAATTAATTAGAAAGAAAATGTATTTTTTGTTTCAGCTGCGGGTTACGAGCTATGAGTTTCGAGACCTAAAGGCCGCTTTCGAACTAACGGTCTCGCAACTCGTAACCCGCTGCTCAATGCTTTTTCAAATTCCTTCGAATTTAATAATCATTTGCTCCGGGGCGGCGGTATTTATAAGGCAGGAGTTTTTGTTGAATTAGCGGATTGAGAGTTCGGGGCCTGGAAACATCTTTCGAACTATAAGTCTCGCAACTCGTAACTCGCAGCTCATACCTCATAACTCATACCTCTCAGCTTCTCTAAAGTCCCTCGAATTCATAAAGATTATCAATATCCGCCCCGGCCTTCATCTCCATCACAGGTTTGATCAGTCCGTCGTGCAGGTCATAGACCCAGCCATGCAGGTCGGGACGCCGGTCACTGCTCCAGGACCGCTGGATCAGCGCTGTTTTGGCCAGGTTAAATACCTGCTCCTTTACATTCAGTTCCACCATCCGGTTCGTCCTTTGTTCCTCATCCGGAATGGCTTCCAGTTCCCTGCGGTGAATGCGGTAGATGTCCTTGATATTCCCAAGCCACATGTTCAGCACCTGGTCGAAATCACGGTTTGATAATGCGGCTTTAATACCACCACAGCCATAATGCCCGCAAACCACCACGTGATTTATTTTCAGGTGATTCACCGCATAGTCCACCACACTCATCAGGTTTACATCGGTATTGACCACCAGGTTGGCCACATTCCGGTGAATGAATATTTCACCGGGTTCGGTCTGGGTGATCTGGTCCGGGGGAACCCGGCTGTCACTGCAGCCAATCCATAAAAATTCAGGCGATTGCACATGGAGCAACCGTTCAAAGAAGGCCGGATCCTCCGTTTTCTTTTTCGCCGCCCAGTGTTTATTGTCGTTTAACAGGATTTCGTATGGTTTCATTGATGGAGGTAAAAATAAACGATTATCCCTGATTTCCAATTGGCGCGGGAAGCACCCCGCATTAGCTATTTTGGCTATATCTTAAAGTAAGAATTGGTCTGCAAGTAGTACTCAGCTAAATAATTGCTGACGGTCATGAAGGAAAAATTCAGTTCAGCTCCTCCGAGGATTCGGGCAGGTGATCATATTCCCCCTTTATGGCAAACCAGCCAAAGATCATCAGTCCCACGGCAATGGGCGTGAAAATGCCAATGATAATGATCCAGATCACCGGGTTATTGATATCCTTTTTGCCGGCCGGATCAATATGGACGATGGCCCGGTCCACCAGGAAATAAATCACGGCCGGCGCCAGCAGGAACCACAGGATACCCAATGCTCTTTTTATTTTATTCATATAAACAGTTTAGTCGTCTACGTTTTCGTCAATTTTATTGGTCAGGTAAATACTGCCGATAACCAAACAAAGGGCGGCGATCCCGATCGGGTACCACAATCCGACCAGCGGGTCAGCCGGGAAAGTGGTGGTCAGCAATAAGCCGATAAAGGGAACCAGCCCGCCAAACACCCCGTTGCCGATATGATAGGGCAGGCTCATCGACGTGTAGCGGATCCGGGTCGGGAAGATCTCTACCAGGAAGGCGGCAATGGGACCATAGACCATGGTGACATACAGGATTAATAGAAAAACAAGACCCACGAATTTCCAATAAGTGGATGCCGGGACCGTTTTTTCTGAAATAACGGGCCTGGCATCCTTTTTAAGAACAAACGGGATCTTACTAAAATCAGTTATTCCGGCAGCAGATAAGGGCGGGTAAAAAGTTCCGCCTTCGGCCATCACCAGGGTGTCTGTGCTTTTTTGTTTAAACCGGATATTGTTACTGCTGCCGGTCGTTACACGATGTTGCAGGATCTTTATGCCATCCATTTTACTGAACAGCGTATCTGATTTAACGATGCTGTTGCCGGCATCGGACATTCCCATTGTATGAACGGTAATCGCCGTATCAGTCAGGAATGTATTGAAGATGGGCCGGTAGGTCACGATCGCCAGCAGCATCCCCCCCATCATGATCCACTTCCTGCCGGTCCGGTCGCTCAGCCAGCCCCAGCATACAAAGAAGGGCGTGGCGAAGAGAATGGCCCACAGCATAATGGTCCGGCTTTGTTCGAACCCGATCTTACAGGAATTTTCCAGGAAACTTTGTGCATAAAACTGGCCCGTGTACCAGATAACACCCTGTCCCATCACCGCACCAAAGAGGGCCATCAGCACCATTTTAAAATTGGCTTTATGCCGAAAGCTTTCTTTTAACGGGTTAACAGAGGTTTTGCCTTCATCTTTTAATTTGGAAAATAAAGGAGATTCGGACATCTTCAGCCGGATATAAACGGAAATGGCTACGAGCAGTATGGAAATCCAGAACGGGTAACGCCAGCCACCCCATTCGTCATTGAAGGAACTGTCCGGCATATTCAGTTTCACAAGCATGATGACGCCAAGCGCCACAAAAAGGCCGAGTGTCGCTGTGGTTTGTATCCAGCTGGTATAAAATCCTCTTTTATGTGCCGGGGAATGTTCCGCAACATAAGTGGCGGCCCCGCCGTATTCACCCCCCAGGGCCAGTCCTTGTATAAGTCGTAACAACAGGACCAGCAAAGGCGCCGCGATGCCAATGGTTTTATAACCCGGAACCAGCCCGATCAGGAAAGTGGACCCGCCCATTAATACCAGGGTCAGCAGGAAAGTATATTTCCGGCCAATCAGGTCACCCAAACGGCCAAAGACCAGGGCGCCAAAGGGACGGACAACAAAACCGGCGGCGAAAATGGCAAGGGTGCTCAGCAGCGCCGCCGTAGCATTTCCTTCAGGGAAGAATTGGGTGGAAATGGTCTTGGCTAACATCCCGAAAATATAGAAGTCATACCACTCTATCATCGTCCCTACAGAAGACGCGGTGATGACACTCCGGATCGTTGATGGTTTCATCCGGTTAATATAGCCATTAATAAAAAATAAAAAAAATAACCGGGATCCTGAACAGCCGTTTGAACAGGGTTTGCCGGTCATGTTGTAAATTTATAGCTCCATTTCAAAATCACTTAAACGGTTGCTGCCATGTCATATCCTTACCAGATAAAATCACGCGAACAATATGAAGCCGCTTATAAAAAAAGTGTGGAAGATCCCGAAGGGTTCTGGGATGCCATCGCGGCTCATTTTAGCTGGCGTAAAAAATGGGACAAGGTCCTTGACTGGAATTTCACAGAGCCCCGGGTGGAATGGTTCAAAGGGGCCAAACTGAATATTACAGAGAATTGTATCGACCGGCATCTGCAGACCATGGGCGACAAGCCTGCCATTATCTGGGAACCCAATAATCCCGAGGAAAGAACCCGGGTGGTCACGTACAACAGGCTGCACAAACGGGTATGCCAGTTTGCCCAGGTATTAAAAAACAATGGCGTTAAAAAGGGAGACCGGGTTTGTATTTATATGGGCATGGTACCAGAACTGGCTTATGCCGTCCTGGGCTGTGCCAGGATCGGGGCGATCCACAGTGTCATCTTTGGCGGTTTCTCCGCCCAGAGTATTGCTGACCGGCTGTATGACGCCAATGCAGAATACATTGTTACCTGCGATGGCGCTTACCGCGGTAATAAGGATATTCCCCTGAAAAGCGTGATCGATGATGCACTGATCGGCAACCGGACGGTAAAGAAAGTCATTGTATATACCCGCACCCGCACCCCGGTTTCCATGATCAAGGGAAGGGATGTGTGGTGGGAAGATGAGATGGAACATGCCGAACAGCAGGTGGAAAAGGAAGGAAAAGTGACTTTTCCTGCCGAGGAAATGGATGCGGAAGATCCCCTGTTCATTTTATATACATCCGGCTCCACCGGTAAGCCAAAGGGTGTGGTGCACAGTTGTGCCGGTTATATGGTTTACACGGCTTATTCTTTTGTAAACGTATTCCAGTATGAACCCGGCGATATTCATTTTTGTACGGCTGATATCGGCTGGATCACCGGGCACAGTTATATCTTATACGGACCATTAAGTGCCGGGGCCACTACGATGATGTTTGAAGGAATTCCCACCTGGCCCGATGCGGGCAGGTTCTGGGATATTATTGATAAATACAAGGTGAATATTCTCTACACGGCTCCCACGGCTATCCGTTCCCTGATGGGCTTTGGCCTGGGTCCCGTACACGGGCATAAACTGGACAGCCTGAAAGTGCTGGGTACGGTGGGGGAACCGATCAACCAGGAAGCCTGGCATTGGTATGATGAAAACATCGGTAGAAAAAAATGCCCGATCGTCGATACCTGGTGGCAAACAGAAACCGGGGGCATCCTGATCTCCAATATGGCCGGGGTCACTCCTGCTTTACCCACCTATGCCACATTGCCTTTACCCGGGGTGGATCCCATCCTGGTGGATGAGAACGGCAAAGAGATCGAAGGGAATAATGTCAGTGGCAATCTCTGTATCCGGCATCCCTGGCCGGCGATTATAAGAACGACCTATGGTGATCATGAACGCTGCCGGATCAATTATTTTTCGGCTTACCCGGATTTGTATTTCACCGGTGACGGCGCTTTCCGGGATGAACAGGGCCGGTATCGCATCACCGGCCGGGTGGACGATGTACTGAATGTAAGTGGTCACCGCCTCGGTACGGCGGAAGTGGAAAATGCCATCAATATGCACGCCGGCGTGGTGGAAAGCGCCGTGGTCGGGTACCCGCATGATATAAAAGGGCAGGGGGTCTATGCTTATGTCATCTATGAGCATGTACATGGGGACGAAAACCTGACCCGCCAGGATATCCTGCAAACCGTTACCCGTGTGATCGGCCCGATCGCCAAACCAGATAAGATCCAGTTTGTACCCGGTTTGCCGAAAACCCGCAGCGGTAAGATCATGCGCCGGATCCTGCGCAAGATTGCGGAAGGGGAGATGGATAACCTGGGAGATACCACCACTTTACTGGATCCGGGTGTGGTGGAAGAAATCAAGCGGGGAAAGCTCTGACAGGGACCATTTTGTATTGATTTGTAAACGGAAGCCAAAAAACAGCGCAAATAATAGCATCTGTGCCGGGTAAAAATTATTTTTGGCGGATAACTATCGCCGGAAGTATTACCTTATGGAAGAAAAAAAGACCAGGCGCCGATTGCCTTCACTGATACGCTGGATCCTTTGGGTGCTCCTGTTCCAGTTTGTGCTGATCAATATCAGCGCTTCCATTTATGCATACCGGCTCACTCATTTTTATGATGACCCTGCCTTACGGGTTAATCATGCTTCGGGGAATATTTTCCGGAAGACCTGGAAATTATTTACCGGTCCTAAGTTTCCTAAATCAGTCATTACCGGTCTGCCGGAGTTTGCTTATGACACCGTGCAACTGAAAACCGGGACGGGGATCCTGGTGGATGCCTGGTATGCCCGGCCCGATTCCCTGGCCAAAGGAACGGTTATATTATTTCATGGGATCAGTGCAAATAAAAGTTACCTGGTCCATGAAGCCGGGGAATTCCGGAGGCAGGGATATGCCGTTATGCTGGTGGATTTCCGGGCGCATGGAAACAGCGGGGGCCTGGTGACCACGATGGGAATATCGGAAAAAGAAGAAGTGAAGCTGGCTTATGATTATGTAAGGGGAGTGGGTGAGAAGAATATTTTTCTTTGGGGCGTTTCGATGGGCGCTGTGGTGGTAACCAGGGCTGTGGGTGATTATGCCCTGGCCCCTTCAGGAATTATATTGGAAATGCCTTTCGGTTCCCTGCAGTCGCACCTGAAAGCCCGGGCCCGGGTGCTGGGATTTCCCCAACAGCCCTTTGCGTTCCTGGTCACCGGCTGGATCGGCCTGGAACGGGGGTTCAATGGGTACCGCCATTCAACAGTGCGGTATGCCAGAAAGATTACCTGCCCGGTCCTTGTACAATATGGGGAAAAGGACAGCTATGTGCTGAAAAGTGAAATCGACGATATCTACAATGCCATTGCTGCTACCGATAAAAAGCTGGTTGGCTATCCAGACGCAAACCATGAATCCCTGCTGCTCAATGACCCCGACCGGTGGGTGCAGGTAGTGGGTGACTTCCTGGTGAACAAAGGGAAATAGTTTATTTGCGGATCGTGACGACGGTACCCGGCCCTGCATACTGGTAAAGTTCCTTTACATCATCATTCTTCATAGAGATACAGCCGAGGGTCCAGTTTTTATAGCGGTCAATCACAAAATCTTCATGCGGCCAGGTGCCATGTATGCCAATGCCACCGCCGATACGGGCATTGGCCGGGATTTCGCCCCGCTGTTTTCGTTGCTTGAATTTTTCCATGCTTTCCCGGTTTGGATAATCGAGGGACAGGAAGCGGCACCATTTTTCATGTACCCGTTTGCTGATGATCCGGAACGTTCCTTCCGGTGTATTTTTGTCCCCTTCCATTTTTTTATCGGCCAGGCTGTTATTGCCAAATACAACGGGATAAGTGGCATACCAGCCATCTTCGTCAAAAACACTGAGTTCGTAATCGGATTTATCGATCGTGATGGAGATCCGCCCCACCGGTTTGGCGGACAGGGACCGTTTATGCCCGGCACTCCGTGAAACATTGGTTGATTTGGTTGCCGTCAGGCAGCTCCCCAGGAATACAGAAATTAAGATAACCGCACTTTTCATGTCCTTTTGTTTTTGGTAAAGCCAGCTTTAACCTGCTGCGGGGTGGGGCCCGCATTGATCCAATGGCTGAATACTGTTCCGGTGGTCCGTCCAATTACTCAAACGCAATGCCACATTTTTTTATTTTATTAACAGGGCTTGACTGCAGGCGGGTAACTATGTTTTAACAGGCTGTTTAGAAAACTTACGGGGAAGTTTTCCGGGGATTCTTTCCTGTTGGCAATAAAAAAGCCGGCCTGGGAACAGACCGGCTGTGTATGATTATGAGTAAACTTACCAGTTGCTGAAACGGAATCCCAGGGTATAGGGAGTCATGTCCAGTCCTTTCTGCCACATGTTTTTGGTAGCATAACTGCCGTATAATTTTACCGGGCCCAGGGACAGTTCACCGATATAGGACAGTTTGAAACGTTCGAGGTCAAAATCACTTTTTACTTTTTTCACATCCCCGTCATTCTTGGTTTTAAAACGGGCGGAATACAGGTAGCCTGCGCTGACTCCCCCGCTGATGCCAAATCCTCTCTTTCGGGTAGGAGTAAAATTTATGTTCAGCATCATGGGGACCGTCAGGTAATCGGCGGCCAGTTTCAATTTTTTCACGGAGTTGCTGCCCTGGGTGATCAGGGTGGGGTTTTTGGTAAAAATGAGCTTATCGTTTTCAAAATGGTAGTTGTTCAGCTCCAGTCCCATCCCGTATTTCAGGTTCAGGACATGTTTGGCGATATTCAGTTTTTGCATAAAGAACCAGAGGTTCACATTCCGGGACTTGCCGGCTCTAGCCTGCAGATCATCCTTATTGACGCCTGCTGTGAGTACATTGGGGTAATTGGAATTGTCGGTATAGTTAGAGAAACCAAGGTCCATGATCCACCAGTTGGTGCTGAGGTTACCGGGTTTTTCTGCGTGGCGGTTCCGCATCCTGTATTCCTTGTCCTGCAATATCTCTTTGTCCTTGCTGCCGGGTTTGCGGATGATCACCAGTCCGCCGATACGGATGGTATCATTTTGCGGAGCGGGTTTCGGAGCGATCGTGGTATCTGCCTGGGCAAAACTGCCAAGCGTTGCAAATAAAGCCATACACAGGGTAAAAATCCTTTTCATTTTATGGATTGTTTTAAAGTTATCATTTAATGGATGCCTGAGCCTGCCTGCCAGCGAAGGGTTATTTCAGCCGGATGGCCAAACCGCCCACCAGTAACCGGTTATCCTCGTCAGTCGGATTGATATGGGTCCTTTTTTCAAAGGTCCGGGTTACTTTCCGGAAGAAACCACGGAGTTTGTTTTTCTTTCCACCAGCACCTTCTTTCAAGGAGGCTTCTGTAAAGTCAGACGGGGACACAGTGGGGTTTGTTACAACGGTGTTTGCCAATTCTGTTTGAGTATCATTCTTTTTTTCCGGAACCGGGGTGTATGCAAATTCATTTTTAGATGCATTGCCGTTTACATTCGGGTTGTTGACCGGCTGCGGCAGGTTATTATTGGGCTTGTCATTTTGTGTGGCGATTACCGGTTCATTGTTTTGTACCGGTACGGGCAGATTGGGTTTAATGACGGCATTTTTATCTTTTACCGCCATCGGGTTATTGCTTTGTTTATAAACCGGCAGGTTAACCGGGTTTATTTGTTTTGCAGTTTGTTTGACTGCTGTCCCGGAAGGATCATCCTGAGATGCAACACCGGTCTCATTTTCCCGGTTGTTGTTTGCCTGTGCCGGGCTCTTGATCTCTTTCCGGCCGGGTGTGCCGGCTGCAGTGGTATCGGTAGCTGGTTTATTATTCACCAGCAGGGCAGTGGCCAGCCCGATACCCAGGATCAGGATAGCGGCCGCCGCTCTCCACCAGCGGGTGGGCAGGGCCCTGACTTTTTCTTTCTTCCGGTACAGGGTTTCTTTATTGGGAAATGAAATTGTCTCTGGTTGCAGGCGGGTAAACTGCAGCAGGTCAAGTTCTTTTTTTACCGCCAGGTTTTCCGCCGCGAATGATTCCACGGCTGCTTTTTGTCCGGCAGTAAGCTCGTTATCGGTATAAAGTAAAAGGTATTCTTCGTAATTGGACAAATTGACCAGGGCCTGTTCCTCTCCTTTCAGCAATTCTTCCTTGCCGGTAAAAACGATCCCGGTATCGGGGGTCAATTTATATTGCAAAAGAAGGTCCAGTTCTTCCTTCAGGTCGGGGTGAAGCTCTACGAATTCTTCCACCATCTGCCTTCCGGCGGGGTCCAGTTCATTATCCATATACAGGATAAAGTACTCTTCGTAATTATGGCGGGTTATATTCATTAATTAGTTGTCAGTTGTCGGTTGTCAGTTGACTGCCCGCTATGTTCAGGCGGCAATTTTTTATTAAATCACATTTTCCATTTTAACCAGATACTCTTTCAATTGTACCCTTGCCCGGTGCAGGTAAACTTTTACCTGGCTGGGGTTCAGGTTCATGATCTGTCCGATCTCCTCATAACTGTAGCCTTCATAATCTTTCAATAAGACCAGGGAACGCTGGGTTTCATTCAAACGGCCCAGGGCCTCAT
This sequence comes from Bacteroidia bacterium, assembly GCA_037447355.1. Lineage (GTDB taxonomy): Bacteria > Bacteroidota > Bacteroidia > Chitinophagales > Chitinophagaceae > JJ008. Next base: position 12,323 of record JBBIGW010000023.1, read on the forward strand.
CCAGTATTTTTTTCAGATTATTGGCCGGCCGGTTTTCCACTCTTGCTTCCGCGCTGAATTCTTCCCTCAACTGGATCCGCTTCACTTTCCGGATATGATCTATCATCTGGTGATAAGCTACCGTAAAAAGATAGGACTTGCTTTTCTGTGCATCCACTTCCTCCCGGTTACGCCACATTTTTTCAAAGGCAGTCTGCACCACATCCCGGGCATCTTCTTCATGGCGAAGATTTTTCAGGATGAAGCGGTACACATTGTCTGCATACACATTCACACATTCATTGTATTCTCGTTCGGTCATAAACAGCCTGGAGCGGGGTAAAGGTAATAATCAGCGGCTCTTTGTATAATAGTACGTTTGACGGGACTGATAGTTACAGGGGAAATAAAAAAACCGGGAATAAGACCCGGCTATAAACAAAACTATATAAAAATCAATTAGTTAAACATGGTAGTAGAGATAAATTGCCTGGATAGGTTCTCCAGGATCAGGTCGTCTCCCCTGCTTTTTTCCTTATCCGGATCATTGCAGGGGGAAGTTTCTTTCTTGCAGCATTCCGCACTGGAACCTGATTTAATATCCTTGCTGCCGGAAGTCCTGAAGACAAGGAAAGTCAGTATAAATAAGATTATGGCGGGTGTTACGAAAACCCTGTATCTCTGTCGCATCTGGTTGGTTTATGGTTTTGACGAAAGTAGAAACTAAAATGTTACAGCTTTCTTATAAATCTTTTGCCTGAGATCAATCTTGTTTTTTTCTATTTATAAATTATTGATAATCTGTTATTCATTCTTTATATACGTCATGTGAGCCACCAGTATCCCTCCATTTTGCTAATCCTGTTTTCAGCATATAAATAATGTTACCACCGGATACAACAGTCGCTTACCGGTGCTGGCAGCACCCTGTAGTCTAAACTGGTGAAACAGTGATAATATATGACAGCACAATATTAATCCTGCTTTAAAACTATTTTTCAGAAAAGCCGGCCAACTGCTTTATCACCGGGGTAAAAGGAGGAAATGGAGGTGCAACCGTTTTAGTTTCAACCCTGTTTTTACGGAGGGGCGGGAAGCCTGTACGTATATTTGCCCTTAAAATGGCGGTATGAACGAAAAACTGGTAAAACGGATTGCTATAGAAGTGGAGGAAATAAAAACTTCTGGTTTGTATAAAAACGAACGGATTATTGAAAGTCCGCAGGGCGCAGAAATTTTCGTGAACGGAAAAAAAGTCCTGAACTTTTGTGCCAACAATTACCTGGGTTTATCCAGCCACCCCAAAGTGATTGAAGCCGCCCATAAAGCGATCGACAAAAGGGGATACGGGATGAGCAGTGTGCGTTTTATCTGCGGTACCCAGGATATCCATAAAGAACTGGAAGAAAAGATCTCAACATTCCTCGGCACAGAAGATACTATATTATATGCAGCGGCTTTTGATGCAAACGGGGGGGTGTTTGAACCCCTTTTCAACGAAGAGGATGCCATTATCTCGGATGCCCTGAATCATGCATCCATCATTGACGGTGTGCGTTTATGCAAAGCCCGGCGTTTCCGTTATGAGCACAATGATATGAAAGACCTGGAGGTAAAATTGCAGGAAGCAGCGGCTTGCCGGAGCCGGATCATTGTAACCGATGGTTCCTTCAGTATGGACGGCACTATTGCCCGCCTGGATGAAATTGTAAAACTGGCTGAGAAATATGATGCGGCTATTATGATTGATGAATGTCATTCTTCCGGCTTTCTGGGAAAGACCGGAAGAGGAACGCATGAATACCGCGGGGTGATGGGGAAGATCGATATCATTACGGGTACCCTGGGAAAGGCCCTGGGAGGGGCCTCCGGTGGATTCACTTCCGGCCGCAAAGCCATCATCGATATGTTGCGGCAGAAATCAAGACCCTATTTATTCAGCAATACCCTGGCACCTTCCATTGTCGGAGGCTCTATCGCGGTACTCGATATGCTCACAGAAACCACCGAACTCCGCGACAAACTGGAATACAATACCCGTTACTTCCGTTCCAGGATGACAGAAGCCGGATTCGATATCAAGCCGGGTGATCACCCCATTGTCCCGATCATGCTTTATGATGCCGTGCTGGCCCAGACCATGGCTGCCAGACTGCTGGAAGAAGGTATTTATGTGATCGGATTCTTTTTCCCGGTAGTGGCAAAGGGACAGGCGCGGATCCGGGTTCAACTCAGTGCCGCTCATGAACAGCAACACCTGGATAAAGCGATTGCCGCTTTTACCAAGATCGGGAAAGAGCTGGGGGTGTTGAATTGAGTTATGTGATGCAGGATAACATCCGGACATTCCCAGTTGAAGAGGTTTATTATGAGGTCGCTTACGCCATCCTGTTGGAATGACTGGTCCTATCCCCCGCCGGCGGGGGATAATGTAATGTTCCTTGCTGTGGCTGGCGTAAACGGAGGTCGCTTTTCCTGGCGTATTCTTATATACTGTGCTGCAAAAAGATAGGTTATTGGAGAGGATCGAACACGTAAAACTACGAATACAAAGGGGCTGTTAAAAAAGCCAATTTACCTGACTATTTTTCAGACGAAAACAGGAAAAAGCACGCCGAAAGTTATGAAATGCAATTTTCACAGAGTACCTTCGTTTAAAGGATATTGATATAAACTCTACCCACCAATTCCTCTGGAATTTCCATTAACTAATTCTTGACCCGTACACCCGGCGAATGCTGGGCGGTACCTAACTTTTAGAAAAAGTATGAAGAAATTTTTCCTGTACCTGGCCACGGCAGCTTTTATGCTGGCTATGTTCAGTTCCTGTGCAGCCACCAAAAGGGATTGCCAGGGGAACAAACACTACAAGTTAAAGAACGGTATCTATCTTTAAATGGAATGCACAGTCATCTTATTGAGTCCCGGTTTTCGACCGGGACTTTTTTTGTCAGTACCAGGCGGGTTCTCCGTAATATTTTAACCCGGCACGGCATTGTGGCAACAGGAGGTTAACTTTGCCCAAATTTTACAGCAGCAATGAAAACCGCGGTCTACCCCCTTTTTTTCCTGGCCTTATTATACGCCTGCTCCCCTAATAATGTAAAGCAGGATAAAAGCCTGGGGAAATATTTTACAGCGAATAATGTGGAAGGTTGTTTTGCCCTGATGGACAATGCTACCGGAAAATTTACCGTATATAACCTGGGCCGTTACCGCGACAGCAGTTACCTGCCGGCCTCCACTTTCAAAATCGTGAATTCACTGATCGGGCTTCAGACCGGTAAGATCAGCAGCGACAGTATGGTAATCAAATGGGATAGTGTGAAAAGATGGAATACGGACTGGAACAAAGACCTGACCATGTATGACGCATTCCGGGTATCTTCTGTCGCCTATTACCAGGAAGTGGCCCGCCGGATCGGCAAAGACACCATGCAGCGCTGGCTGGACAGTTTAAAATACGGGGCGCAGAACGATACGCAGAAAGTAGTGCTTACTTCGCCCGTTGACAGCTTTTGGCTTGATAATTCAATCAGGATCACACCCGACCAGCAGCTGGGCCTGGTGAAACGGCTTTATTTTGACCAGCTGCCTTTTTTTAAGACCTACCAGGAAATGGTGAAAAGAGCCATGTTGTTTGAAAACAATACCAATTACCGGCTGGGGTACAAGACCGGCTGGGGCTTCCGGGAAAATGGCCATGCCCTGGGCTGGATCGTCGGATGGGTGGAAGAAAATAACCACCCGTACTTTTTTGTCCTGAACATCGAATCCCCGGATAAGAACATTGATATGGTAAATGTGCGGATGAATATACTCAGGGACATCCTGAAACAACTGGGTTTCCTGGAAGGGAAAATGTAAAAACCCCGCAGTTTCCTGAACCGTGAACTTGTAGCATGAAATTTGATTTCTTCCTGCATTGAACTGGCAATTTCAATATAAAGAACTTTTCCTGCTGTTTATATCAGTAGCCCTGCTCCTTCTCCTTTTTACCGGATTGCTCAGGTGGAAGAGCGCAACCCGGCGGAACATCGGGGAGCCGGAACTCGTCCGTTTACTGATCCGTAATTTCTCCCGCCGGCGTTTTGCCCTGAAATTCATATTGGTGATAGTAGCCTTATCTGCAGGTATCCTGGCTGCAATGAATCCCCGTACACCCGGTGATTCTGATAACAGGACCCGGAAAGGAATTGATATCGCCATTGCACTTGATGTGAGCAAGAGTATGCTGGCCGCGGACCTGGCTCCTAACCGGCTGGAACGGGCCAAACAACTGATCAGTAAATTCATGACTGAAATGCCGGATGACCGGGTAGCCCTGGTATTGTTCGCCGGAAAAGCTTATCTCCAGATGCCCCTGACGGGAGATCATGGTGCAGTAGAACTCTTTGTTTCATCCGTGAGCCCGGACGCTGTACCGCAGCAGGGGACTGTTATCAGCGATGCACTGACCATGAGTGCGGGGGTATTTAACAGCGCGGATAAACGTTTCAGGTCGGTACTGCTTATTTCTGACGGGGAAGACCATGATGCGGATGCGGCGCGGACGGCCCGGGCATTGGCAAAAAAAGGGGTGATGATCAATACCATTGGGATTGGTTCCCCGGAAGGGGCCCCTGTTTGGGATCCCGCCACGGGGGAAAACAAAAAAGATGAGGCGGGCAATACCGTGATCACAAAGCTGAATGAGGAAGGGCTGAAGGAAATAGCCCGGGAAACCAACGGGCGCTATATCCGGCTGCAGAACAGTGATGAAGCCATAGCCGCTTTAAAAGAACAGCTGGCGCAGATCGAACGGAAAGCTTATGGGGATATTTCGCAGATGAATTTCAAAACCTATTACGGGTGGCTGGCCGCGGCCATGTTTATATTGTTGCTGGCCGAAATCATTATTCCGGAAACAAAAAAGAGACTGGCCGTATGAGAATATGCTTTATTATACCGGTACTCCTGGCGGCAGTGCCCGTCATGGCCCAGCAGGAGGAAAAAACCATTCAGCAGGGAAATGATTATTACCGGCAGCAGCAATTTGATAAGGCAGAAACAGCTTATGAAAAAGTCCTGGAAGAAAACCCGGCCAGTGACAAAGCGAAATTCAACCTGTCCAACAGCCTGCTAAAACAGGGCAAACAGGAAGAAGCCCTGAAAGGATTTGCTGAGCTGGCCGATAAAACGAAGGGAAAAGATCTAAAGTCCAGGTCTTTCTATAATAAAGGAGTGGTACTGACCCAACAGAAGAAACTGGAGGAAAGTATTGAAGCCTATAAAAATGCCCTTCGCCAGGATCCCTCCGATAAAGAGGCCCGGGAAAACCTGCAGAAAGCCTTGCTCGAACTGAAGAAAAAGAATCCTCCAAAAAAAGAAGAGAAAAAAAACCCGAAGCAGCAACAGCAAAAAAAACAGCAGCAGCCCAAAATGAGCCCCAAAGAAGCGGAACAGCGGCTGAAACTGCTGCAGCAAAAGGAAAAAGAAGTCAGCCAGCGCCTGCAAAAAGAAAAATCAAAATCCGGGGGCGGCCAGGCCAAAGATTGGTGAACCGGGCTCCCTCTTCTTTGTTAGTTTTGCAGCATGCAATCGTATTGTGAATCCCTTACGCATTACCAGCGACTGAAAACCCGGGAAGTCCGGACCGGCGACCTCCTGCTGGGAAACGGGCACCCGGTCCGTGTGCAGACCATGACAACGACCGATACCCTGGACACGCTGGCCACGGTGGAACAAAGTATCCGTTGTATTGAGGCCGGCGCGGAACTGGTCCGGATCACCGCCCCTTCCAAAAAAGAAGCGGAAAATTTACTGAACATAAAGAATGAGCTGCGGAAAAGAGGGTATGCCACCCCGTTGGTGGCCGATATTCATTTTACCCCCAATGCCGCGGAAGTGGCGGCCCGGATCGTGGAAAAAGTCAGGGTGAATCCCGGCAACTATGTGGACAAGAAAAAATTTGAACAGATCGAATACAGCAATGCGGAATACGCGGAAGAAATGGACCGGATCCGCGAACGGTTTACCCCTTTGGTAAAGATCTGTAAGGAATACGGAACGGCAATGCGGATCGGGACCAATCACGGTTCACTCAGTGACCGCATCATGAGCCGGTATGGGGATACCGCGAACGGAATGGTGGAGAGCGCGATGGAATTTCTGCGGATCGCCCGTTCCGAATCCTATCACCAGGTTGTACTGAGCATGAAAAGCAGCAACCCGCAGGTGATGGTACAGGCATACCGCTTACTGATCAAAACCATGTTTGAAGAGTTCGGGGAGGTCTATCCGCTGCACCTCGGTGTGACCGAGGCAGGAGACGGGGAGGATGGAAGAATTAAAAGCGCTATTGGCATCGGGACCCTGCTGGAAGACGGGATCGGCGATACCATTCGTGTATCACTGACCGAGGATCCTGAATTTGAAATACCGGTCTGTAAAGACCTCGTGAAGCGCTACCAGCTGAACGCCGGCACTCCTGCTGGTTTGCGGGTGCCGGAAGCCGCCGCACTCACCTATTCCCCGTTCGACTATAAAAGAAGAGAAACATTCCCGGTCGGCACCATCGGTGGCAAACAGGTGCCGGTAGTGATTGCTGACCTGTGTAAGGTGGAAAAAATTAAACCGGCCGATTTGCAAAGCGTGGGATATTCCTATGATCCGGTCACAGATAAATGGATCATCAGTGAAGCGGCGGCCGATTTTATTTTTACCGGTCACCAGGTACCGGAATTTGCATTACCCGGCGCGCTGAAAGTGATCCTGTATCCTGCGGCCTGGTTGCCGGTAGCCGGTTCCCCGCAATACTACCCCATTTTTGATGCCGCCGGATTCACCCAGGCAGAGCGGAAAAGTGGCAAGCTGAATTTTGTGATGCAGGATTGTTACAGTGACGAAACAACCATCAACGATTATACTTTCCTGGACCCATTAGCCAATGACCCGGCCGTGGTATGCTGCCTGGCCAGCCGGAATACCAATGCTATGCAGTCGGTGCGCCGGATGTTCGTGGAACTGCAGCAACGTGGTATCCGGAATCCTGCACTGCTTTTCACGGAGAGCGGGGAACAAACACCGGATGAGCACCTCATCCATTTTGCCGCTGAAACGGGCGCTTTGCTGCTGGATGGAATGGGCGACGGGATCTGCCTCGGGTATAACCGGAAGGCAGGAATGGATAATATACAGGTGAAGGGACGCACATACCTGCCGGTACAGGATATTTACCAGTTTACCAACAATACCGCTTTCAGCATCCTGCAGGCCACCCGCACCCGGATCTCCAAAACAGAATACATCAGTTGTCCCAGTTGCGGCCGCACTTTATTCGATCTCCAGGAAACCACGGCAAGGATCCGCGCGGTCACCCATCACCTGAAGGGGCTGAAGATCGCGATCATGGGCTGTATTGTAAACGGCCCGGGCGAAATGGCCGATGCGGATTTTGGTTATGTGGGCAGCGGTCCCGGTAAGATCACTTTATATAAGGGGAAGGAAGTGGTGAAAAGAAATGTCAGCAGCGACGTGGCCGTTGATGAACTGATTCATTTACTGAAAGAAAATGGCGCTTGGGCGGATGCATAATAAGAACTATGAGAAAACAAACCTGGATCCTTGTTTTTTTTGTTGTGTTGGGGGCTGATATCGCCGGTATTCAAGCCGGGAATGAAATCCTGCAGTTTATTGCCAAGCCCCTGCTCCTGCCCATACTGGCGGTTTATTTTTTTACCGGAACCAGGGACCTGAACAGTCCGTTAAAGAAATGGATACTGACGGCCCTGTTTTTTTCCTGGGGCGGGGACCTGTTGTTGATGTTCCAGGATAAAAAAGAAATTTTCTTTCTCCTGGGACTGTCTTCCTTTTTACTGGCTCATATTTTTTATATCCTTTTCTTTCACCGGGTGCGGCTCAGCGAAAACATCAAAAGCAATCCCTGGTACCTGCTCCTGGTGATCATCTATTACCTGGCGCTGCTGAGCTGGCTTTCACCTTACCTGGGGGAGATGAAGATCCCGGTAAGGATTTATGGCGTGGTCATCAGTACGATGCTCATGCTGGCCCTGCACATGTCCGGCCTGCGGAATAAGGCAGCCGGTGCAGGGATGCTGGCGGGAGCCTTCCTTTTCGTATTATCTGATTCCCTGCTGGCCGTCAACAAATTTTACCAGCCATTTGATGCGGCCGGGATCGGGGTCATGCTCACCTACGGACTGGCCCAGTGGTTCATTGTAAAAGGAGCAATTGAGTATCTTCGCGGTCAGCAACATTCATCATTGTAAATTAAACTGATTCCCCGTTGGGGGGCTGTGGCATGAAAAAAACAGATTTTTTAGTGATTGGTTCCGGTATCGCGGGATTAACTTATGCATTGAAAGTTGCCAGCCGTTTTCCGGAGCGGAAAGTGCTGGCGATGACCAAGGCAACGGCTGATGAGACCAATACAAAATACGCCCAGGGGGGGATTGCTGTAGTCAATGACCTGGAAAATGACAGTTTTGCCAAACATATTGAAGATACCCTGATCGCCGGTGATGGCATCTGTAATGAGAAAGTGGTGGAGATCGTGGTGAAGGAAGGCCCGGAACGGGTACAGGAGATCATTGACTGGGGCGCCCGCTTTGACAAAGAGGATGACGGGGATTATAAGAGAGGAAAAGAAGGCGGGCATTCGGAATACCGCATCCTGCACCATAAGGATGTAACAGGAAAGGAAATGGAAAGAGCCCTGCTGGAAGCGGTGGCCCGGCAGGAGAACATCGAATTTGTCAACCATTGTTTTGTAATAGATATCATCACCCAGCACCACATGGGTTACCTCATCACGAAGTCCACACCGGATGTGGAATGCTACGGGGTGTATGTGCTGAACCTGGAGACCAACCGGATTGAAAAAATACTGGCCAAGATCACCCTGCTGGCTACAGGGGGTAACGGGCAGGTGTACCGGACCACCACCAATCCATCCATTGCCACCGGCGACGGGGTATCGATGGTCTACCGGGCAAAAGGCAGGATTGAGAATATGGAATTTATCCAGTTTCACCCGACGGCATTATACGAACCGGGCGTCAGGGGGCAGGCCTTCCTGATCACGGAAGCGGTGCGGGGCGACGGGGGGATTCTGCGGAATAAAAACGGGGAGGCCTTCATGGAACGCTATGATCCGCGGAGGGACCTGGCGCCCCGGGATATTGTAGCGAGGGCGATCGACAGTGAGATGAAGAAAACGGGTACGGAGCATGTCTGGCTGGATTGCCGTCATTTCAGCAAGGAAAAGTTTACGGAGCATTTCCCCAATATTTATGAGAAATGTCTTTCAATCGGGATTGATATTACAAAAGACCTGATCCCGGTGGCACCGGCCGCGCATTATAGCTGCGGGGGGATAAAGACAGATGAATGGGGCCGAAGTTCGATTAAGCATCTCTACGCCTGCGGCGAATGTGCCAGCACCGGCCTGCACGGGGCCAATCGCCTGGCCAGTAATTCCCTGCTGGAAGCCATGGTATTCGCCCATCGTTGTTTCCTGGATGTGACAGAGAAAATAAAAGATATTTCCTTTAATGAATCACTGCCTGACTGGAACGCGGAAGGAACCAGCGAACCCCGGGAAATGATCCTGATTACCCAAAGCCTGAAAGAACTGCAACTGGTGATGAGTGATTATGTCGGGATCGTACGCAATGACATGCGGCTGCAGCGCGCTATGCGCCGGCTCGACCTGTTGTGGGAGGAAACCGAACATTTATACCAGAGCAGCTCGCTTTCCCCTCAACTGCTGGAGATCCGGAATATGATCACGGTCGGCTACCTGATTGTGAAGGGAGCCAGTTTCCGGAAAGAAAGCCGTGGCCTGCATTTCAATACGGATTACCCGGAAAAAAGCGTCCTGGTACAGAATATCGTGCTGTAACCCGCTGTAAGCGGGCGGGGCAGCCATTACCGGCATCGGGGCGGCTGTCTTATCTTTGCACTTCGTATGTACTATATCGTATTCGGCTTTTTATACCTGCTGTCCCTGCTGCCTTTTTTCATCCTGTATGGCATCGCCGACATTTTCTTTGTGCTGATTTATTTTGTGGCCGGTTACCGCAAAGAAGTGGTGATGGGAAACCTGCGCAACAGTTTCCCGGAAAAGACAGAAAAAGAGTTAAAAAGCATAGCCCGCCGGTTTTACCGAAACTTTATTGACAACTGGATCGAGACCGTTAAGCTCCTCTCCATCAGTAAGCGGGCCCTGAATAAGCGGGTCAGCAGCAACCTTGATGTGTTCCGTCAATTGCATGCGGGGGGAAAATCCGTGCAGGTAAACCTGGGTCATTTTTTCAACTGGGAGATCATGACCTTGTACACCGGGATCAACCAGCCTTATACGTTCCTGACCGTTTACCTGCCCCAAAGCAGCCACATCGCTGACCGCCTGCTGATGTATATCCGGGGAAGATGGGGCAACCCGCTCTTACCCGCCACACAAATGGCAAAAGCGATTATACCCTGGCGTAAGAAACAATATTTGCTGGCGCTGGGGGCGGATCAGAGTCCTCCCGGCGGAACAGACGCTTATTGGTTATATTTTATGCAGCAACCAGCTGCTTTTGTTAAAGGGCCGGAGAAATTTGCGCGGATCCAGAAAGTACCGGTAGTGATGATGACCACTACAAAACCCAAAAGAGGACATTATCATTTCGAGTATTTCCTGCTGGCCGAAGACCCGGGTGTTTTGCCGGACGGGGAACTGATCCGCCGTTATGTGCAGCACCTGTCAGCCAATATTCAAAAGCAGCCGGAACTCTATCTCTGGAGTCACCGTCGCTGGAAACATAAATGGAAACCGGAATACAGGGATCAATGGGTGGATACGGAAGAGGCGCCCGCTGAATGATCGTCAACAAGTTTTCTGCCCGGTATTTCAAGGATAACAGTAGCTGGTAAAACAGGGACTTTATTCCTGTAGCGTTAAGCGTCATCAGCAGGGAGGGTCATCCGGGGAATAAACCGGCTCCGGAAACATGAAAGGAACCGGCCTGCCCGGATAAAATAAAACAGGCCACCCGTAAGGCGGCCTGCTCATTTCCAGTTCTATTCTTTCTTTTTTTTGTGTTTTTTCAGTTGCAGGTAATCGAGGAAATAGATGACTTTAAGGGAAAGATTGTTATTGTCATCTGCTCTCAGGGTGTTTCGTACATTTTTGAAATAATCTCCATCCACTTCCTGGCCGCCGGTATTGGCTGCGTTTTTCCAAACCACATTCAGGAAACTGCCCGGGGCAAACTGCCAGGTATAGACCATGTCAAGATTGAAAAAATTGATATTGTAGTCTGCATTTCCTCCATAGCTGTTGTTGCGGGACAGCGATCCGTCGTTGCGCAGGGTGAAATACTGGTCATAATGCACCTGGCTCCAGTAATGGCGGATGCGGGTATTGATATTCATCTTACTGCTGAAGCTGTATTTGATCCCGATCGTATTGTCAACCGACTTAATATCCCTCCGGCCAAAGATGATGGTTTCGTTATCGAAACCGGCAAACCCGGCATTCCTTTTCTGCGGAGAAAGGGAAAGGGTATGTGTCAGGGTCAGCCTGTTATTGAAACGGTAACGGTTTTGCATATCGATAGAGTACCGCTTGCTGTTAAATAAGGAGCGGTCCACATAAATGGCATTCAGGAAGAAGCTGTATTTTTTCGCGCTGTTGGATTCCACCCAGCCGGAAAAGAAGTAATTCGACCAGCCCCGGAAGAAACGGCCGTCCACCCGGGCTTCATAATAATTATTACTCTTTGGTTCATAACCCACCAGGGCCCCGACAAACCAGAGATTTTTCAACTGCCCGTTTATATTAGCATTGACATTCAGTCCCTGGAAGCCTGCCGGGTTGATCAGCCGGTACGAATGATAAAAATTAAAATTAAAATACATCCGGTTATACCAGCGGGTGGGTTTGATCCAGTTATAGCCCGCATACACGGAATGGTCGATCAGGTTGGTGGTCGTAAAGTAACCCAGGTCATTTCCCCTGAAATGGTGATTAATGAGATCTTCCTTGACATTGAACGTAAATCGCCCGCTGGATTTTCCGAATGAAACACTATGACCATAGCCGGTACGGTTCAGCTTATCCGGGAGATCGCCGGACAGCAGGCTCATGGCCAGTTTCCCGCTCAGGTTCCAGGTATTCTTTTTATCGTACAGGCTGAATTGTGCCGCACTCACATTGGCATCGTACTCAGCACCGCTCCGCCATACATTGGTATTGGTAAACGTGATACTCGAGTTGTTCTTTAAAGACTGGTCCAGCACCATCACATTGTAATTGGTAAGCGGATCGATCAGCACATTCCTTTTCTTAAAGGTCAGGGTGTCTTCCAGCCCGGCATAGCGGTTATTGGTTATGGCATTCAGCATACCCACACCCAGTCCCCTGGCGGTCCGCCCTGAGATCTTGGTGGCATTGATCAGTTTGGATTCCACCGGGTTTTTAATGATCCGGTCATGCCCGTTGATGTATTCATCTACAGAGTGTACCAGAATCGGGTCGATACCAATCCGGCGGGGGTAAAACAGGCCGCTTTTATTGAATAATTCAGTTCCTTCCGTGAAGAAGGGCCTGTTTTCCTGGTACCTTACTTCAAAGGGAGTCAGGTTCAGCACCCGGTTATCACTTTGTACCTGTCCGAAGTCAGGTACGAGTGTGGCATCCAGGGTAAATGCCTGGTTGATCCCGTATTTTACATCCATGCCCCCATTGACGGAGGAGGTCCAGTCTTTTACCCCGGGTGTCCGCTGGGGAAAATGATTCACGTAGGTGGACAGGTAGGGAGAGAACTGAAGGCGCAGGGGTGGTTTGATATTCGTGATACCGGTCCAGGCGCCTTCCTGGGTCAGGAACCCGTTTACATTCGGATCGATAGGATTCCAGGTAAACTGCTGTTCTGTTTTTCGCCGCCGCCGGGTGATATTCAGTCCCCAGTTCTGTATTTCTTTTTTGCTGAAACGGATCGCGGAAAAAGGAATAAACATTTCAAAGCTCCAGCCATCGTCGTGGATCACGGCGCCGCTTTCCCATACAGCATTCCAGCTGAAATCCTCCCCGCCATTCATATTATCCCCGGGTGACATTTTGGAATCCCATTGTTCGTTCAGGGGGGTGACAAAATATTCGAACCCGTTTATTTTATCATAATAAGTGTCGAAAATGATCCCGATATAATCATTGGTCCCGAATCCGTCCCGCCCTGATAATTCAGTGGCAATACTGTCCTTGGTCCGTTCATAGCAGTAACCGCCAAAATAGATGCCCTCATCGCTGTACAGCAGGTAGGTTTCAGTCCGGGTTTCCGGGTTTTCCAGTGCCCCCACTTTGGGGCGGAATTCCACGAGCCCGGTCATTTTAGGCGCCTCTTTCCAGGCCGCTTCATCCAGGAGTCCGTCGATTTTAATGGGTAATGTGGTTCGCAGGGCAGGTAACTGCCGGGGGGCCGGTGACTGGGCATTCGCATAAGAACAGAGGAGCAAAACAGCTCCAAGGGCTAGGTTGGTTTTGAATTTCATGGCTATACTTTAATCGGTAGTTAGGACGCAGCAGCAGAACAAAAGGTTACTGTTTCACAAAAGAACTACTAAATCTTTCGTAGTGTAAAAGTAGGGGCGGAAACAGGGTACCGGTTTTGGATTTATCTGGCCGGCAGGTATTTCCTGACGAATGGTCAAAAAAGGGGGGTGTTAACTTTTTATTGGGAAATAAGGTTTGTAATTTCCTGTTGCTGTTTGGTGATCAGAGATGATACCGGTAATTGTTACATTAGCATACCGTTTCCGCAAACCATTAATACTTTGCCTATGCCAAGTCCTGACCCGGCCGTCTTCTGGCCGCACAGCGGACACTGGTCTGTAAAGATTCCCTCCATCACTCCTCATTACCGGATGCCTGTTCTTCAGGGTAGCGGCTTTGCCATTATGAAGACGCTTGATATATCCCATATTCCTTCTTCCGAATGGGAAAACCTGGAGTACATGGACTGGAAAAGCGGGGGCGATACCAATTTTGCACCCCTGGCTTCCTGCGACGGTACCATTGAATGCAAGGGATTCTGGGAAAATGGCAAACCGGACAAGGATGCCCTCTTCACTTCCAATGCAGCGTTGGCGCCCCGCCTGATGGAATATATCCGTTCGATACCCGCGAATTTCGGAAGGGTGCGGATCATTAAACTGGAACCGCAGCAGCATGAACAGGCCCTGCGTTCTGTCCACCGGGATGATAATAACCGCCTGAACCCGGAGGAGGACGGATGGGTGGTCCGGATCTGGATTGAACTGACCGATAACCCGGATAGTTATATGCTGCTTTTTGACAGCGACGCGAATAATTTGCCGGTTAAAGAATCCGAGGCACATGTACCCATGCCCAAAGGGGCGCATTTTGTGGTGGACTCCCAGCGGCTCTGGCATGTGGGGGTGCACAATGGAAATAAACCGAGGTATGCCGTTATTATCAGTTGTGAGAGCTCACCCGAACTGAATGCCTGGATCGAAGGCAAGATGTAGGCCCCTAAACCTGCCTGCCGGCAGGCAGGTCCCCCGATGGGGGGCTTCGAAGCCTCAATTTGTTTATACATTCTTTTCTTTTCGAAAAGTGTAAAGCCTTCCCGCAAAACTTTAAAGAGTTTTCCTTATTCGGAGACGCTTAATATCTTTGCGGGAATATTTTACGCAATACTATACAATGTGTAACGCTAAAGTATTGGGGTCTTCGTAGTTTCCCCTTTGGGGGCTGGGGGGCCTTAATTCAGCACACTGTTTTCCTTAACGATCTCCGCTTTTTCCTGTTCTTTAATCCTGGCCCAGCCCCCGTTAATATTTCTCAGGTTGTGGATCCCCTCTCTTTTCAGGAGCGAAGCGGCAATCACGCTTCGGTAGCCGCCGGCACAGTGAAGGTAGAGATTGTGATGGTCTTCAATATTGGCTATTGACCCGGGATCGGTCATTTCCTGGAGCGGAATATTCACCGCGCCTTTCAGGTGCCCGTCTGCAAATTCTGTTTCCCGGCGGACATCCACTACGACCAGGTTGGGATCATGCGGCAGATCTATCATCAACTCGTCGGCATCTACATCAATGATCATATCAATAGGATGCCCCGCTGCCTGCCAGGCCTCAAATCCTCCCCTGATGTGCCCCTTGATTTTATCGAAGCCCACCCTTGCCAGCCGGATAATGGTTTCTTTTTCCTTTCCTGTTTCTGTCACCAGGATCAGGGGTTTGTCGAAGGGAAGCAGGCTGCCGGCCCATTCAGCAAAGCGTCCCTCCAGTCCGATACTGACAGAACCCGGAACAAATCCTTTCATAAAAAGATCAGCATGCCGCGTATCCAGGATGATCGCCTCTTCCTTTGCCAACTGAGCGAACTCGTCTGCGGATAATTCCTGCAATCCCTTTTCCAGTACTTTTCCGAGGCTGTCATACCCTTCCTTGTTGATCCGGGCATTCACCGGGAAATAAGAAGGGGGGGGCGTGATGCCATCCGTTACCTGGTTGATGAAATCTTTTTTGCTGACAGCTTTCATCGCGTAGTTTGACTGCTTTTCCTCACCGATGCTGCTATGTGTTTCAGGCCCGAGATTCTTACCACAGGAACTGCCCGGTCCATGCGCCGGGTACACGATCACTCCATCAGCCAGGGGAAATAATTTTTTGTGAATGCTGTCATACAGCATACCCGCGAGATCGTTGGTGGTCAGCCCGGCACCTTTCTGTGCCAGGTCGGGACGGCCCACATCGCCGACAAACAAGGTATCGCCTGTGAAAACGCAATGATCCTTCCCAGAAGGATCTTTTAATAAATAACAGGTGGATTCGAGGGTATGGCCGGGGGTATGCAGTACTTCAATCTCCAGGTTGCCCACACTAAAGATCTCACCATCTTTTGCCAGCAGCACCGGGAATTTTGTAGTTGTGCCGGGACCGTATACAATCGGGGCGCCGGTGGCCTGCCCAAGGTCCAGGTGGCCGCTGACAAAATCCGCATGAAAATGGGTCTCAAAAATATACTTGATACGGGCTTTTCTCTCAGCAGCCAGTTCCAGGTACGGTTCAATATCGCGGAGCGGATCAATAATGGCGGCTTCACCGTTGCTTTCAATATAGTAGGCAGCTTCACTGAGACAATGGGTGTATAGCTGTTTTATATACATGATTCGTGGTTTTTGTTTTTTGTGATACCGGGCAAAATTACCTGAAAAATAAAAACCCCGCCTCTTTTCAGGAAGACGGGGCTGAGAAAATCCGCTTGGGTTATTTTTAGTTCAGGAGCTGCTTAATAAACTGGTTCAGCTCCTGCATACGATTGATATTCACCGAATAGTAAATAAATTTTCCATCCCTCTCCGTTATCACAAAACCAGCTTTACGGAGGATAGCGAGGTGCTGTGAAGCAACAGATTGTTCCAGCCTGAGTTTGACATATAATTCGGTTACAGTCATTTTCCCGCTTTCATCGATAAGTTTCAGTATTTGCTGGCGAAGTTTATGATTCAGCGCCCTGAGTACAAGAGCGGCTTTTTTTACTTCCAGCAGGTCAACTTTCAACAGGATCCCATTTTCTTTCGGGTCATTAATGGTTATTGAATAACTACTCATATTCAGAAAAGGTTGGTTTTTGAAATGGAAATACAAAAATACCTACAACAGTTCGTGTATTCGTTAATAAAATGATAAGACGGTAACTAAAATGATTTCCTGCGGCCTTTAGTATAAAATTCTTTTATATATACAGGCTCTGCATAGGCAAGGCTTGCAAATTCCTGCAAGGCATACGCATGGAAGGATAATTCAGTAAGATGCAAGGCGTTAAACTGAATATCCTCAAAATGAGCGTGGGAAGAGTGGATCAGCGGTTGCAGCTTTTTGCTCCCGCTTCCACAGAAAAGGATAGGATGAGCGGCAAGAAATGAGTGGTAAGTGGTTTCAGCAAGGATCAATGCTTCTTCCGGTGAAACAGGCGACAGGTTTTTATCATAGATCGCCGCGTAAACCTCCATTCTCCGGGCATCAATCATGGGACAGATCAGATCAGCGGCCGTCTTTTTTGCCGCATTCGCCATCATTTTTAAGGTACTTATGGTGATCAGTGGCAGGCCCAGGGCATAGCAAAGTCCCTTGGCCGTGGCCAGGCCCACCCGCAGCCCCGTATAAGATCCCGGGCCGATCGTAACGGCCACCGCATCCAGTTGCTGCAGGGGAATGGCTGATGATTTCAGCAGGTCGTTGATTGCCGTATGAATCCAGGAAGCATGGTCAGACCGGTTTTCGTTGGTTGCCAACAGCAGGGGGCTGCTATCCCTGGCAATACAAACGGAAGCCGTTTCCTGGGAAGTGTCAATATTTAACAGGAGGGCCATCAGCGGGTTGCTTCTTTTTGTAATAATGCGGATGGGGTGAAACGGGGGCTGGTTTCCGCCAGTTGGAAAAGTAAATGATAAACAGCAGCCTGTCCTATTTTATCGCACCATTCAAAGGGGCCGAAGGGATAATTGGTACCCAGTTTCATAGCGGTATCAATGGCTGCTTTGCTGCTTACTTCTTCCCCGAGGGCAAAATAGGCTTCATTAATCACGGATGCCAGCACGCGGGCTGAAAGAAAACCGGGAATATCAGGCACCCATTCGATCTCTTTTGAGAAAACGCCTATTACATCCTTGGCCCTCTTTTTTACTGTATCATCATGACAGGCAGCTTCCAGCAGGGGACTTTGTAAAAAGCCGGGCCAGCCATTGAAACGGATAAAATGATCCGGCCAACCCGCCCTTGTTCCGCTTACCTGGTTGATAAAGAAGAGGGTACCTGTTTGATTCCGCAGTGTTTCCGGGTAGTCTGCGGGTGTAAAAAGCAGGTCGATAATGGCTGTAGCTCCGGGCAGGGCTCCCGGATGATCCGGCCATTCTACCCGGGCCTCCCCGGTAATGCCCCGGGACAGCCATTCTTCTTTCTGTACTTTATTCGCGATTACGCCGATTATCATCCTGCTATTTTTTGCAAAGAAAACGTATAAAGCTAAATTCGCGGCACTCAATTTACTATTACCATGTCCAGGACTATCATCAACACCCCTAATGCGCCGGCTCCGATCGGTCCTTATAACCAGGCTATACTGTCCGGTTCCACTCTTTATATTTCCGGCCAGGTTTGTATCGATCCCGCTACCGGTGAACTGAAAAACAAAGATATTGAAGAAGAGACCCACCAGGTGATGCACAACCTGTCAGCCATCCTCCAGGCAGCCGGGATGGATTTCAGCCAGGTGGTGAAAACCACGATTTTTATAACTGATATGAATCAGTTCGGGATTATCAATGGCATTTATGGAAAATATTTCCAGGGCGATTTTCCGGCCCGTGAAACGGTGCAGGTATCCGCTTTGCCCAAGTTTGTGAATGTGGAGATCAGCATGATCGCGGTCAAAAGCTGAGGCTCTTATTCGTATTCTGCCTTCGTATTTATTCTACAGCATTTTAGTCCGGCTTTTTCTATCTTGTGAGCATTTAAATTAAAGTCCCCATAACGAGAAATCCTTCGTATGAAGAAATTTTACAGTTTGCCATTGTACAGCATTGTACTGGCAACCATCTTATTTGTTGCCGGCTGCAACAGTAAAAACGAAAAGAAAAAGGATAAGTATGATGGCCCCGAAATGGCTGCGCAATTCGAAATTGAGCGAACCAAGGATCCTGCGATTGGTCGGGTTCCCTGGGAACGTTTAAGGTATGCCAAATTGCAAACAGAGTCTGCTCGTCAGGCTGCCAGTATTTCCGGACGTATAAATGCATTGAGCTGGATTGAGCGCGGCCCTGACAGCGATGCGATTGGACCTTCAAATGGAAATACTAGAGCTAATAACGGGGTAACTTCCGGAAGAATCAGGGCATTGATGGTAGATTCTTTAGATCCCGCAAAAAAGACTGTATGGGCTGGTGGTGTGGATGGTGGTTTATGGAAAACCGGCGATATTACGGCTTCGCCGGCAAATTGGGTGCCTGTAACTGATTACCTCAACAATATTGCCATAGCAGCCATATGCCAGGATCCAAGACCTGGTTTTCAGAATATTATGTATTTCAGTACGGGCGAATCCTACTTTAATGCAGATGCGGTAAGGGGGGTGGGTGTTTTTAAAAGCGTGGATGGAGGTGCGACCTGGAGTTTTTTAAGCAGTACCAGTAATTTCACTTTTTCTACCCGAATCCTCTGTGATTATCAGGGAAATGTGTACCTGGCTACGAGAGGTTTTGGTTTATTACGTTCGACAGATGGAGGGGCCAGCTGGACTGATATTACGCCAATAGGTATGGGTAATCGGGTTTGCGATCTGGAAATAAGTTCCACTGCTGGCCCTGGGCGACTGCATATTGTTACGGGTATCAATACTGCACAGGGCTATCGCTATACAGATATTCCTTCGACTGTAACTGCTTCTGGATGGAATGCACCGGTTACGGCATTCCCTTCTTATACAAAGAGGGCGGAAATAGCTGTAAATGGAAATATATTATACGCTCTTCCTGCTAATAACTCCGACCAAACGCCTAATGTATATAAATCAATCGATGGTGGTGCCAATTGGGCTGTAACTGCCGGGTTGCCCCCAAATACTGTATCAAACACTCCTTTTGCCAATGGGCAAGGCTGGTATGATCTATCTGTACGCATTAATCCTGATAATACTAATGAATGTATAATCGGCGCAATTGATTGTGCCAAAACTACAAATGGTGGCGATACATGGATAAGAATTTCAGCCTGGGTCGGTACTGGCGGACAATATGTACACGCAGACCAGCACGATATTCAATGGTGGGATGGTGGTAGTAAATTGATTTTTGCTTGTGACGGGGGTGTTCATTATTCAGCTGATGGGGGAAGCACTATAAGGGATCGGAATGTGGGATTAAGATTAAAACAATTTTATTCTGTAGCCATACACCCATCAGTCACTAATCATTTTCTTTGTGGAGCGCAAGATAATGGAACTCATCTTTTGACAAATGCAGGTTTGGGATCATCTGTGGAGGTTACTGGTGGGGATGGTGCTTATACAGCTATTGATCAGGATGATCCTCAGTATCAGTTTGGCTCATATGTATATAACAGATATAGGAGGAGTACAAATGGGGGTACGGCCTGGGCTAGCATTAACTTTCTGTTAGGGACATCAGCTTCTGCTTCAGATTTTGGCCGGTTTATCAACCCTTTTGAATACGATAATAGTGCAAATATTTTCTACGCTGCGGGTACCGCTGGCAATCTTTTTCGTTTGACTGATCCTCAAACTGTAACACCAACGACCTATTATCAAACAAGCCCTGGATGGCCTGCGTCTGCTAAGCTTGTACCCATCACAGGGCTTAATGGAGGTACTATTTCGGCGCTTCATTCATCACCTCATACCGCAAACCGCCTTTACCTCGGAACATCAGCCGGACGCGTTGTAAGGATCGATAACGCAAACAGTCCCACACCTGCTGAAACGGTGATTACCCCTGCTGGAGCTATAGGATATGTAAACTGCATTATAACAGGATCTTCTGATCAGAACCTCTTGATTTGTTATTCAAGTTATGGAGTTATGAACGTATGGGTTTCCAATAATGGAGGGGTGTCCTGGACAGGTGTTGATGGTAACTTACCGGATATGCCGGTTCGATGGGCCTTGTTTAATCCGGATGATAATACAAAAGTTTATATCGCTACAGAAACTGGGGTTTGGGAGTCAGATCAAATAAACGGATCCTCTACTATTTGGAATGCAAACAGTAGTTTCCCCAATGTCAGAACAGATATGATTAAGTACAGACAGTCTGACAGAACAATTGCTGCGGCAACACATGGACGTGGCCTATATACTGCGATCATTCCCCCGCCCACGGGCTTCAGCTTCGGCAGCAGTACCCCGGCAACGGCTACCTGCCCGGCACCGGCTACCATGAATGTAACCCTGCCCACCATTTCCAATGGGGGGTTTACCACCCCGATCGCCTTATCCTACATCAGTGAGCCGGTAGGAACAACGATCAGTTTTGGAACCAACCCGGTCACCCCCGGCAACTCTTCCGTAGTTACCCTGAACAATTCAAATACACTGACTGCCGGTACCTATACTGTAACGATACAGGGTGTTGCTACGGGTGCAACCAACCAGGTTACCTCGGTTAGTTTTACTATTAACCCGGGCAGCGGACCCGCCATTGTCACCCACCCGGCCAGCCAGGCTGTTTGTGAGGGCCAGAATGTAACCTTTAGTGTGGTGGCTACCGGTACTTACCAGTGGCAGGTAAGCACCAACGGGGGGGTGAACTGGTCGAATGTGGCCGGTCAGACCGCAGCTGCTTATACGATTACAGGGGTGGGCTCCGCATTAAACAATAATCAATACCGTTGTGTAGTCAGCAGTCTTTGTGGCAGCACGAATTCAAATGCAGCTATACTAACGGTCAATTCCGGCGCCAATATCAGCAGCCAGCCCACGGACCTTACTTTATGTGCAGGCAGTGCGGCGAACTTCTGTGTAACGGCTTCGGGAACGGGAATCACTTACCAGTGGGAATCCAGCACGACGGGTTGTGCGGGTCCCTGGGCCCCCGTTGCCGGCGCCACTGCTTCCTGTTACAATATTCCCTCCGTATCCGCGCCAATGAGTAATTCGGCCTATCGTTGTAAAGTGACCAGTACCTGCGGCCCTACCACGATCACATCCAATTGTGCGTTATTGACCGTGGCCACATCTGTTGCAGTTACCGCGCAACCGGTTAACCAGACAATTTGTGATGGCG
>JBBIGW010000024.1:0-34090 GCA_037447355.1 Bacteroidia bacterium
CTCATAGCTCGTAGCTCGTAACTCACAGCTCACAACTCACATCAGCAGCAGGATCAGCAATTACGCCGCCACTTCGGCGCCAACAGATCTTCTTGGGAAGCGGGGAAGAAACCGTGGCTGCTTTGAAAGAGGCAACAGGAGTGGAATAGCTGCGAGCGGCGAGGTTTGAGCTGCGAGACTCATAATTCGAAAGCTGTTTCCAGGTCTTGTAGCTCACAGCTCGTAGCTCGTAACTCGTAACTCACAGCTCACAACTCACATCAGCAGCAGGATCAGCAATTGCGCCGCCACGATCCGGAGAATCATGGTCAGGGGGTAAACCGTGGCATAGGTTACAGAAGGAATATCATTACCGGCCAGTTTCGTGGCAAAAGCAAGAGCGGGAGGATCCGTAGAAGCCCCGGCCAGCAAACCGCATACTTCGAAATAGGTTTTCTTAAAGTATTTGCGTGCAATAAAACCAACCACCAGGAGCGGGACAATGGTAATGATGATACCCATCCCGATCCAGCCCCAGCCACGGCCATCGGCAAAAGCCACGGATAAATTCTTCCCGCTGCTCAGTCCCACACTGGCCAGGAACAGGCTGATACCCAGTTCGCGGATCATCAGGTTGGCACTGTTCGTTGTATAATTATTCAGGTAAAATAAATTCCCAAACCGGCTTAAAGTCAGGGCAATGATCAGCGGTCCCCCCGCCATACCGATCTTAACAGCAACCGGCATATTGGGAAAATGAATGGGGATACTGCCCAGGATCACCCCCAGCACAATACCCATAAAAATGGGAGCCAGGTCCGGCACTTCCAGTTTCTTTAGTGAATTACCCAATGCGGCCGTGACCACCTGCACGCCTTCTTCGGTTCCTACCACTTTGATGGTATCCCCGAGCTGCAGAAATATATCACCATGCGGCACCATTTCAATCCCCGCACGACTCAGGCGGGTCAGGGTAAAATCCTGCTGGTGCAGTTCCGGTATATCACCCAGTCTTTTGTGGGTGACGGCGGTACGGGTGACCACGATCATCCGGGAGATCAGGTCACTTTCCTTGGCCGTTTTCAGGTTCATGGTGCTGGGCGGACCGATCAGTAATTTCAGTTGCTCCATTTCCTGCTTGGAGGCGACTACCAGCAATACATCATTTTCTTTCAGGATCAGGTCCGGGGTGGGAGTAATAATTTCCCCGTCATGAAACATCCGGGATACCACCACCGGTTCTTTCAGCAATTCAAACAGTTTTCGCAGTGGTTGCCCGACCAGTTGCTTGTTCTCCAGGTTCAGGTCCAGGGACACAGGCCGGTTGGCTCTTAATACCCCCAGTTTACGGTGCAGTTCCTGTTCATCTTCAATGTTCACACGGAATATCCGCTTTAATAAGAGCAGGGAACCAATGATCCCGAACACCCCCAGCGGATAGCTGACGGCATAAGCCAGGGTGATCAGGGATTTATCTGCCGCAGCGGCATGCATATCGCTCACAGCCGCCTGTGCAGCCGCGAGACCCGGTGTATTAGTCACGGCGCCACTCATCACCCCCGCCATGACGGCAATACTGTTGCTGCTCAGCGAAAACAGGATTACGGTTATGATCACTCCGATAGCCACAATCCCCAGGGCCAGGAGGTTATTGGTCATTGCATTTTTCTTCAGGGAGGCCCAGAAACCGGGACCCACCTGCAGACCGATGGAATAAACAAATAAGATCAGGCCGAATTCCTTGATAAAATGTTCGGTGGAGGAATCGATCTCCACACCGAGGTAAGAGAAAAGAAGCCCGGCAAAAAGCACCCAGGTAATACCGAGGGAAATACCGGCAATCTTAATGCGGCCCATCCAGATCCCCGAGGCGATGACCAGCCCGTAAATAATTACAGACTGCGCAATAGATGTCTTGGTGAACAGGTCATAAAACCAGGCTGGCATAAAAATGATTTCAATGAATAAAGTCTATAAACGGGTGGCTGGAATTTTCCAACCACCCAGTTTATAGTGGTAAATGTGGAAGCAATCAGCCAGAGGTCAGCCTCTCTCCGGTTGCAGGCTCCAGTGTTCCGGAGAACGCCACAATGCAGAGAGAAGCAATTCACGCATAAAGAGAAACTCTTTAGGCAGTTTATCATACATCTTTTCAAACAATTCTTCGTGTGACAGGAGTTCCTGTTTGCCCGGTTCGCGGTCCACGGTCATGATCCTCGCAAAATCTTCTTTACTGAAGTTTTCCAGTCCGCTCCAGTCAATATCCTCATAACGGGGCATCCAGCCGATGGGACTTTCCACGGAAGAGGCATTGCCCCGGATCCGCTCCACGATCCATTTCAGCGGGCGGATATTGTTACCGAATCCCGGCCATATAAACTGCCCGTTTTCGTCTTTGCGGAACCAGTTCACACCAAATATACGAGGGGCGTTGGGCAGGTCGCGACCAAACTGTAACCAGTGATTTACATAGTCGCCGATATGATACCCCATAAAAGGAAGCATTGCAAAGGGGTCGCGGCGCACTTTCCCGATTTCACCAAAGGCAGCGGCAGTCATCTCACTGCCCATCGTAGTGGCAAGGTACACGCCAAAGTTCCAGTTAAAGGACTGGTACACCAGGGGAATACCGGTACTTCTTCTTCCGCCGAAAATAAAGCCTTCAATATGCACCCCGTTCGGGTTTTCCCAGTCCGCATCGATGGCCGGGTTCTGGTATGCCGGTGCGGTAAAACGGGAATTGGGGTGCGCGGCCGGTTTACCGCCGGAGGGGTCATACGGTTTGCCATGCCAGTCGGTCATTCCTTCGGGTACTTCCTTGGTCAGCCCTTCCCACCATACATCTTTATCGGCTGTGATGGCCACATTGGTAAAGATGGTATTGGCTTTAATGCTTTCCATCGCATTGGGATTGGTCTTGTGGTTGGTACCGGGGGCCACACCAAAATAGCCGGCCTCGGGGTTGATGGCATATAAACTGCCGTCATTGCCTTTGTGGATCCAGGCAATATCGTCTCCCACCGTAGTCACTTTCCATCCCTCAAACTCTTTGGGGGGGATCATCATAGCAAAATTCGTTTTGCCGCAGGCGCTCGGGAAAGCGGCCCCCACATAGGTTTTTTTCTTGTCCGGTGATTCCACTCCCATGATCAGCATGTGTTCAGCCAGCCAGCCTTCTTCACGACCCATGGTGGAGGCGATACGGAGGGCGAAGCATTTTTTACCCATCAGGGCATTTCCGCCATAACCGCTGCCATAGGAAATAATCAGCCGTTCTTCGGGGAAATGGGAAATATATTTTACATCCGGGTTGCAGGGCCAGGTACTGTCCTTCTCGTTTCCTTCCAGCGGCGCTCCCACGGTATGCAGGCATTTTACATAACTTTTCTTTTGCAGGTAGGGCAATACCTCGTGGCCCATGCGGGTCATGATCCGCATATTCACCACCACATATTCAGAGTCGGTGATCTGCACCCCGTAACGGGATAAGGGAGAACCAATGGGCCCCATACAGAAAGGAATGACATAAAGGGTCCGGCCCTTCATACAGCCCTGCATCAGGTCCTGCAGTTTCTTTTTCATCACTACCGGTTCCATCCAGTTATTGGTGGGTCCGGCATCTTCCTTGCGCAGGCTGCAGATAAAAGTCTTGTCTTCCACGCGGGCCACATCACTCGGGTCGCTGAAACAGGCAAAACTGTTGGGCCGTTTCTCCGGGTTCAGTTTTATGAAGGTACCTCTTGTTACCAGCAGCTGGCAGAGATTGTCGTATTCTTCTTTGGAACCATCGCACCAGTGTACCTGGCTGGCTTCACAGAAAGAAGCCATTTGCTTTACCCATGTTTCCAGTTCTGCCCTTGCCGGGGCTGTTTCCATGGCAAAAAAATTGGAGTGTTGTGACATAAACAGAAAATTTAAAGGAATTTATAAAAAGGCAGGCAATCGGTGCGCTGAAATGAAGAATTTATTTCAGCGTTGTAAAAATCAGGAAATTCACGAAACCGGTTATTGCTATTTATCATAAAAGAGCATGAGTTTAATTAGGTCAGGCAGGATGGCCGGTCACCCTGTTCTTTTCACGGCTGAGTACAGACCAGGCAATAAAGGCACTGCAGAGCATAAATGCAGCAGCCAGTAAAAAAGGGATACCGGGGAAATAAACAGGTGCCCGGGGGGAGGTAAAAAACCGGAACAGGTTATTCATAATAAGCGGACCGATAATCGTGGTCAGGCTCATCAGGCTGGTAAGGGTACCCTGTAAAGCACCCTGTTCATTAGAGGGTACATGCCCGGCCAGTATGGACTGCAGGGCCGGCCCGGCTACACCACCGAGGCAATAGGGCACAAGGAAAAGAAACATCATCCAGCCGGCCGAGGCAAACGCGAATAATACAAGACCCAGGGTATAAAGCAGCAGGCCGGCGTATACCGACTTCTCATTCCCGAACAGCGGGTTCACCACCCGGGTCAGCCCGGCCTGTACGAGTCCTACCAGCAAACCCACGACGGCCAGTGAGAGTCCTACGGTGCTCTCGCTCCAGTGAAAGCGGTAAATGGTAAAGAAATTCCAGTTGCCCTGCACCGCCTGGGCCGCCAGGTAAATCAGGAAAAAACAAAGGGCCAGCCCATCAATAACGGGGTATTTTTTTAATAAGCGGAGGGCCCCAAGCGGGTTTGCTTTTTTCCATTCAAAGGGACGCCGGTTTTCAACCCGGAGTGATTCCGGTAAAACAAAAAAACCATAAAGGGCATTCAGCAGGCATAGAGCGGCGGCGGCATAAAAAGGAGCGCGGATTCCCCAGCCTGCTAATAAACCACCCAGGGCAGGCCCGATGACAAAGCCAAGTCCGAATGCCGCCCCGATCAGGCCGAAGTTCTTCGCTCTTGTTTCGGGGGTGCTGATATCAGCAATATAGGCGGCGGCCGTGGTAAAACTGGCCCCGGTAAATCCGGCGATGATCCTTCCGGCAAATAACCATCCATAGGAAGGAGCGAGCGCAAGAATAATATAATCCAGGCCAAAACCCAGTAAGGAGGCCAGCAGTACAGGCCGGCGGCCGTACCGGTCACTCAGGTTACCAATAAAAGGAGCAAAAATGAATTGAGTGATGGCATAGGCGGAGATCAGCCAGGCACCATAAGAGCTGGCTTCGTTAATGGCAATCCCTTTTAATTCCGCGATCAGGCGGGGCATCACCGGTATGATCAGCCCCCAGCCCATTACGTCAATAATCAGGGTTATGAAAATAAAACCTACAGCCGCCTGGCGTTTATCCTTCATGTTGTTTCAATGGGTCGCTAAGTTCAGCTATTGTCCGCAACTGGTAAAATTTAGATGAAAAAGAAAACGTTATGAACGGCCGGGAAGCAACCGTTCATACAAACAGGTGTGAGTAAGACGGCCACCGGTTTATTTGTAATTGGCAATTTCGATCAGCCGGTTCACATCCTGCACGATGATCTTTCTGCCTTTTGTTTCCAGGATACCATCCTGTTTAAATTCGGTCAGTACCCGCACCACATTCTCCCGGGCGGTACCCACGAGGCTGGCCAGGTCCTCACGGCTCATATTTATTTCCACGGGCATACCGGCCTGGAAATTGATTTTGTATTTTTCGCGGATGACAATTAACTGGAGAGCCAGTCTTTCCCGTACTGATTTGCGGGCAAACATGGACAGGCTGTTCGCCAGTACGGCAAACTCATGACTCAGGGTTTTTAACAGCTTCCGGTTCAGGACAACGGATTGCTGTAAGCTATGCAGGAAATCGGTCTTGGGTATAAAGGCGATCTTGCTTTCCTCCAGCACAGCAGCAGAATCGGGATAGCGGTCTTCTGCCAGCAGGGCATGATAGCCTAACAGCTCCCCGGTATTGGCTACATAGATGATCTGTTCCCGCCCGTCTTTATCTAACTTGTATTTTTTAACCTTCCCGTTCTGTATAAAAAAAATACCGGAAGGATAAGTACCTTCCCAAAAGATGATTTCCCCTTTCTTATAATTCCTTTCCGTTTTATTGACCATCAGCAGGGCCAGGTCTTCAGCAGGCAGATCGGTCAGGATAGAATCCGTTTCAAAATCCCATTTATCAATCGGAAATATGCCTTTAATACTCATCCGGGCAAATTTACTTTTTTAAAAACTGACAAAACTCACTTTTTCCATTGATAAAATTTACTGTTTGGAAGACCGGTGACAGATAGCTTTGCAGTATGGACATGGAAAAATCATCCAGCAAGGATCTGTATTATACAAAAGATCATGAATGGATTGATTATCAGGGTGCTGTGGCGTATATAGGAGTCTGCGGTTTCAAACTCGCCGGTTTTAAGGAAATACAGCAGATCGGTTTCAGAGAGCCTTCCGGGTTTAAAAAACGAGGGACGGTAATCGCTACGATAAAATACAATGATTACGAGATTGAGGCCCATATGCCGGTTGATGGCAAGATTGTGCGGATCAACGAGACTTTATCCGGCAACCGGAACCTGCTGTTGCAACAACCTGAAAACAATGGCTGGATCGCCCTGATTGCTCCTTCACTGCCATACGAAAGAAAAGACCTGTTATTACCGAAACAATACCGGATGAATGGTAAAAAATGAATCCGCTGGAATAAAATCATCATTATTTAAGTCGATCTCTATGCCCCTGGCTGAAAAAAGAAAGAAAGCGGAGAAATGGTTTGATTCTGATGAACAGTTTAACCAGCTTTATCCCGGACCCGTACAGGCGCTTGCCCGCCGGCACTGGACGCCGCTGGGAGTAGCGAGGAAAGCCGCCAAATTCCTCGCTGCGGAAAACAATGCAAGGATACTGGATATCGGGAGCGGGGTGGGAAAGTTTTGTTTGAGTGCATCTTATTACTATCCCGGTGCCTTTTATTACGGGGTGGAGCAACGCAAAAGCCTGATCGGTCATGCAGAAGCGGCAAGGGAGATTCTCCAGGCGGACCAGGTCAGTTTTATACATGGAAATTTTACCCAGCTGGACCTGAAGAATTTTGACCATTTCTATTTCTACAATGCTTTTTACGAAAACCTGACCGGTACGGATAAAATAGATGACAGCATTGATTATTCCGGTGAATTGTACAATTATTATAACCGGTATTTGTTCCGGCAACTGGAACAAAAACCAGGTGGTACAAGGCTGGCTACTTTTCACAGCCTGGAAGAAGAAATTCCCCGGAATTACCATGAAGTAGGATCGGAATTTGACAACCTGCTGAAATTCTGGATCAAAGTGTAGGAATGGAAGGCCTTGTTCTTTTTTATATTTGTTATAAGGCGGGAAGAACAGGTACGGCGGACCCGGTCACCCGGCTGCGCCGCAATCAATTTGCTGGAAACCCTTTTTAGTAGTAAATTATATTGTTATGCCACTGTCAATAGATGAATACAGGAATAAATTGGTGAATAAGGTCCTGTTAGCCAGTTCTGAGGATGATGTGAAACGGTTTTGTGATACGGCCATTAAAAGCCTGGAGCAAAACAATGTGAATGGTCATATCATCATCCGGTTTGTTGATAAACTGATTACCGACTTTGAAAGTTTTAACCCGAGAAGTAAGAATGTGCGTCAATGGGTTAATATTCAAACAGCAGGCAGGCATTTCAACGAAATAAAACAAAGGAGATGCGCGACTGCCTGATCCATACAAAGCAGTTTTTTTTCAGGGACTGAAACAGAACAGGTCATTAACCGGTCAGTTGATCCTGGCCCCGGAACATGATTTCCCGGACAACGACTTATTATTTGCCTGCCCATTTTATATAAAGAGCTGAAGAACGTCCCGCCTTTGGGATCTGGTTCAGGCCCGGTCTGCGGCAGGGCGCCGGCGTTTACAGCAACTGAATGAGAAGAGGGGGACCACCCCACCCGGTATCTATGAATGAATCTATACTATTATTATTTGCCTTGTTATTGCCTGTAGCGGGCATGATAACGCTCCCTTTTGTTCCCCACCCTTTCAGGGCCAGGCTGAATTTTATTTTCGTTTGTTTAATAGCGCTGGTTACCACGGTTCCGGCGGTAATGGCCCTGGGCGGACAGGAAGTTGATATCATGTTCGGTAACAGCCGGCTGGCCGGAAACTGGTCCTTTCATGTTGACCGGCTCGCTGCCTGGTTCATGCTGATCATCAACCTGACCTGTATCAACGGCGCTTTTTACGGAATGGGTTATATGAAACAGTATGATGCGCAGCGGGCCAGTCTTTCCCTGCACTGGGTCCTGTTCCTGCTGTTCCAGGCATCGATGCTATGGGTTTGTATGGCGCAGAACGGACTGGTGTTTTTAATTGTATGGGAATTAATGTCCATCTCCTCTTTCCTGCTGGTGTTGTTCGATCACCAGAACAAAACCACGTTGCAGGCGGGTATCAATTACCTGGTGCAGATGCATATTGGTGTGCTGTTCCTGGCAGCTGCCTTTATCTGGGTGTATTTTTCGGAAGGCTCCCTGGAATTTTCAGCCATTGAGCATTTTTTTTCCACGCATTCTGATTTTTGGCTCTTCTTCCTTTTTTTTACGGGCTTTGGCATTAAAGCGGGATTCGTTCCCCTGCATTCCTGGCTGCCGCAGGCACATCCCGCAGCGCCTTCACATGTATCAGGTATTATGTCCGGGGTCATTGTTAAGCTGGGCATCTATGGCATTTTCCGGATGGTTTTTTTCCTGAAGCAGGATTATATCCTGATCGGGGAAATCGTGGTCATCCTGTCGGTACTCACGGGCCTTTATGGCATTTTAAATGCGTCGGTCCACCGCGATATCAAGAAAATGCTGGCCTATTGCACGATTGAAAATATCGGGATCATCGGGATCGGGATCGGGCTGGGCTTACTGGGCATGGGAAGCGGTAACGGGTTATTGGTTATTTTGGGATTTACCGGTGCCCTGCTCCATACGTTAAATCATTCTCTTTTTAAATCGCTCCTGTTCTTTACCGCCGGCGCTATTTACCAGCAAACCCATACAAGGGATATGGAAAAACTGGGGGGGCTGATACACCGGATGCCGCGGTCCGCTGTATTTTTCCTGGTCGGGGCCATGGCCATCGGGGGACTGCCGCCATTCAACGGCTTCGTGTCAGAATTTCTCATCTACGCGGGGATATTGCTGGGTATAAAATCAATCGGAATCGCCAGCAATACCCTGATGATCTCTTCCCTGGCCAGCCTGGCTTTTATCGGGGGAGTCTCCTTGCTTACGTTTACAAAAAGTTTTGGAACGGTATTTCTTGGTTCGCCCCGTTCTCCCTTACCACAGGAACCCAAGGAGGTATCCCCGGGCATGCGGTTGCCGCAATATTTTATCATACTCATTATGCTGTCTGTAGGGTTATTCCCCCTGTTTTATTTTTCGGTAACGGGCTCCATTGTATCCGACTATGTGCCGGCTGCTGCGGGAGAAAACTTTTCGATCCCCGCGACACTGACCAACAGCATATCTTCCATAGGAAAATTTTCGCTGCTTTTCCTGGTATTACCTGCATCGATCTACTTTATCAGGAAGAGGTTCACCCGCCGTCACCGGGTTGCCACGGGCCCCACCTGGGGCTGCGGGTACACCGCTCCCACAGCCGGCATGCAATACACGGGGAAATCATTTTCCAAATCATTGGGGAAACTGATGAATTTTATGCTGCTGGAAAAAAAGAAATACCGGGAAATCAGGACGAACGAGGTCTTCCCGCAGGAGCGAAAATATTCGTCTCATTACAATGATTTTTTTGTTACAAGGATTTTTGACGGGCTGGTGGACCGGCTGCTGTATTCGATGAATTATTTTCAGTTTATCCAAAATGGCAAGATCCAGGCGTATATCCTGTATGGTATATTTTTTATTGTCCTTGTTTTCCTGGGAACCGTATTAAAGCTGATCTGATGACTATTATCGCAGCCTTCATAATTGTTATCCTGTTGGCCCTGGCGCTTATTCCATGGGTGAGCGTACGGTGGAAGGGGATCATTACGGTCGCTGCTGTATGTGTGCTGGCCCTGCTCAGCAGCAGTATCGCGGCGGGCGCTTTGTCGGGAAACAATTTTGAACACCTGTTCCGGGGATCAGCGGTAACCGGGCCCATCCCTGTCCGGGTGGATGCCCTGTCCGGCTTTTTTATACTGATCATCAATTTCACTTTTATAACCGGCGCTTTTTACGGGCTGCAGTACATGAAAGCATACCGGAAGCAATCAACGGATATTTCCCTTCACGGGATCAGCTATATACTGGTGCAGGCCAGCCTGCTGGCCATTTGTGCCCTGCAAAATTCAATTGCTTTTCTCATTGCCTGGGAGATCATGGCCCTGTCATCCTTTCTGCTGGTCATTTTTGAACATGGGAAAAGAGAAACTATAAAGGCAGGGATCAATTTCCTGATCCAGTCGCATGTCTGTATCATGCTCCTGACCCTGGCTTTTATCTGGGTGGCGATGAAAATGGATTCCTATGACTTCCGGGCGATCACCCTGTTCACTGCTTCCGGCTCCCTGCTGACGGGGGTTGCTTTATTCCTCTGTTTCTTCCTGGGATTTTCGATAAAGGCCGGCTTTGTTCCTTTTCATACCTGGTTGCCCTATGCGCACCCGGCAGCGCCCTCCCATGTATCCGGGGTGATGTCGGGGGTCATCATCAAGATCGGCATTTACGGGATACTGAGAATGCTGTTGCTGATCAGGTGCGATTACCTGCTGGTGGGCTATATCATCCTGTTTGTATCGGTGATTACCGGCATTTACGGGGTGATGCTGGCCATTGTCCAGCACAACCTGAAAAGACTGCTGGCCTACCACAGCATTGAAAACATCGGCATCATCGGCATCGGCATCGGCCTGGGTTGTATCGGTATCGGGAAAGGAAATACTGTGCTGACGTTTTTGGGTTTTGCCGGCGCCCTGCTCCATACGCTCAATCACTCCCTTTTTAAATCACTGTTGTTTTATGGGGCGGGAAATGTGTATCAATCCACCCATACCATGGATATTGAAAAACTGGGTGGCCTGGGAAAACGGATGCCGCACAGTTCTTTTTTATTCCTGGTCGCTTCGCTCGCTATTTGCGGGTTGCCCCCCTTCAACGGTTTTGTATCTGAATTCCTTATTTACAACGGGTTGTTTACCGGTTTACAGGGCTCGGACAAATTATTATTGTCCGGTATCGTTGGTGGCCTTTTCGGCCTGCCCCTGATCGGCGGACTGGCCATGCTCTGTTTTACCAAGGCCTACGGAACTGTTTTTTTAGGCAGGGCCCGTCATTCGCCTGACATCGTACCCCGGGAAGCCGGTGCAGGGAAACTGATCCCGATGTATATCGTGCTGCTGCTTATTACCGGGATCGGTTTATTTCCCCAAATTTTTATCACGGCGCTTGCCCGGCCGCTTGCTTTATTTACCGGGATAAACGGAACCACAGCATTGCTGCCTGAAGTACAGCCTGCGGGGAATGCCATCTCCATGATGGGTACCTGGGCCCTGCTGTTCCTGCTCCTGGCAGGACTGGTTTTTTGGATCCGGAAAAAAGTTACCGCGCACAAACCCCTTACCCTGGACAATACCTGGGGCTGCGGCTATACCGGTCCGTCAGAAAAAATGCAATATACCGCCAGTTCCTTTATCCGCGCCTACCGTAAACTGGCGGAGCCCCTGCTGTTAATTCATAAAAGGAAAAAGGAAATAAAGGAAGTGTTCCCCGGGGATGGCGGGCAGGAGACGCACCCGTATGACAAGGCAGAAGCCTGGCTGATCGATTATCCCCTGCAGCGTTTAAAGGGGTTCTTCAACCGGTTTACCTTTTTGCAAAACGGCAACCTGCAGTTCTATATCCTGTACGGTGTTGTGTTTATCACACTGGTGCTGATTGTGCCGCTTGTAGCTGACTATTTATTATCGTTGGTTAAATTTTTAAATAAATTATAAGAATGATCAGTTTCATTTTAATTATCCTGACCAGTTTGTTCTTCTCCGGTATCATCATCCGGACGAAGAGCCGGGCTTCGGGCCGCAAGGGCCCCGGTCTTTTCCAGCCGGTGAAGGATATTATCCGGTTGTTTAAAAAAGGAGCGGTCTACAGTAAGACCAGCAGTTTCATTTTCCAGGCCGCACCCAGCATTTATTATGCCTCCATCCTGATGGCCATCATGGTCATTCCACTGGGCGAATACCGGGGTATCATTTCTTTTGAAGGAGATTTTGTGTTTTTTGCCTATTTACTGGGCGTGGGAAAATTCTTTATGATCCTTGCTGCACTGGACACCGGCAGCAGTTTTGAGGGAATGGGGGCCAGCCGGGAAGCCCTGTTTTCCATGTTCGCGGAACCCGCTTTCTTTATCCTGATGGGTTCTTTTGCATTGCTCACCGGGCATACTTCTTTCCAGGAAATATTTGCCTCACTCCACTTCGGATCTTATATCTCTTATATACTGGGCGTACTGGCCACGCTGGTGCTGGCCATGATTGCGATGGTGGAAAACAGCCGGATGCCCTTCGATGATCCTAAAACACACCTGGAGCTCACCATGGTTCATGAGGTCATGATACTGGACAACAGCGGCTTTGACCTGGGCCTGATCCTGCATGCCACGAACCTGAAATTCGCGATGTACGGGGCCCTGATCGCGAACCTGTTCATGGGCAGTTTTCCCCTGTACCTGACCATCCCGATCTTCCTGGGGATCCAGTTGCTTTTTGCGGTTACGATCGGCCTGCTTGAATCCTTTACCGCCCGGTTCCGGATGAACCACAATGCCCAGTATATCCTGGCCCTGTCATCGGTATCCCTGCTGATTTTCCTGGGGGTATTGCTGATGTTAGGACAGTTCAGTTAATTAATAAAACAATGTGAAAGATGACCAATGTACTGCTGATCATATTTACCATCTCCCTGCTCTACCTCGGTATCGCGCACCGGCTGCTTACCTATATTAAGATCCTGACGATCCAGGGGGTGCTGCTGTTTGGGATTGCCTTTATTGAACTGATAGAGATCAATGCGGTCAACCTGGCATTTGTACTGCTGGAGACGATTGTCATCAAGGCGATTGCCATCCCGCTGTTTTTGAATTATGTGATGAAGCGGAACCGGATCACGAGGGATGCGGAGCCCTTCCTGCCCAATTTTGTTTCCCTGATCCTGATCACGCTGATCGTCATCACGACCTTTATCCTGTCGAATGCCATCAGTGATACCCGGATCAGTAAAATTTATTTCGTGGTGGCCATTTCCACCCTGTTTACCGGGCTGTACATTATTGTAACCCGTCATAAGCTGATCACCCATGTCATGGGATACCTCGTTATTGAAAACGGTGTATTTATTTTATCCCTCGCCGTGGGTAATGAAATGCCGGTGCTGGTCAACCTCGGCATTTTGCTCGACATCTTTGCCAGCGTTTTCTTATTGGGCATTTTTGTGAACCGGATCGGGGATGTGCTGAAAGACGCGGATGTGGACCAGTTAAAAAGTTTAAAAGATTAACCATTAATACCAAGCGAGCATGACTGGAATTTACCTGGCAGGCGCATTCGGAATAAGCGGGTTACTGTTTTTCAACAGGTCCAGGGTAATCAATTACCTCCTGGTTAGCGCTTTTCTCGTTTTGCAACTGGGTTTTACCGTGTACGAATACCTGCACCTGAACAAAACGGAACTGACTTATTTCACACCGGATGCCCTGGGCATCCTGTTGCTGGTCACACTGACCATTATCAGTATTCCCGCCATGTATCACAGTTATATGTACCTGGGCAGCAAGCAGGATAACCCCGGGCATACAGCCATCTATTTCGCGGCCATGGTGGCGCTGCTTACTTCGGTCAGCGCGGCCTACCTGTCGAACCATATCGCGGTGACCTGGATTTTTGTGGAACTGACCACCCTGAGCGCTTCCGCCCTGATCTACCACCGGAGAAATAACCGCTCCCTTGAGGGCACCTGGAAATATGTATTTGTTTGCGCCATCAGCATTACCCTGGTGTTTATCGGTATTTTGTTTTTAAGCTTTTCCCTTTCCCAGGCCGGGGCTGATGACCTGTCCTTTACACACCTGCTGAGGAAGGCGCCGGAACTGAACCAATTCTGGTTGCGGCTGGCCTTTATTTTTATTTTTACGGGGTTTACCGCCAAGCTGGGACTGGTTCCCATGTACACGGCCGGGATCGATGCAAAAGATAAGGCGCCTTCACCGGCCGGGGCGTTAATGTCCAGTGTGCTGATGAATGTGGGCTTTGTGGGGATCTTCCGTTTTTATACGGTGATCTCCCATACAGCGGTACACAGCTGGGCCAACCATATTATACTGATCGCGGCACTTCTTTCCATCTTCGTGGCTACGGTCTATATGACCAAAGTGAAAAATATCAAGCGCATGTTCGCTTATTCCAGTATTGAACATGCCGGGCTTGTTATGCTGGGACTGGTGGCCGGGGGCGTCGGGTACTTTGCAGCCGTGCTGCACATCATCCTTCATGCTTTTATCAAAGCAAGTCTTTTCTTTCAGCAGG
Source organism: Bacteroidia bacterium (assembly GCA_037447355.1). GTDB lineage: Bacteria > Bacteroidota > Bacteroidia > Chitinophagales > Chitinophagaceae > JJ008. The sequence goes on from JBBIGW010000024.1 coordinate 14,485, forward strand.
GCCAGATTTACCGGGTCTACCAGAGCAAGAGCATGTACGATGTGGGCAATTATTTCAAGTACAACCTCACAGGATCCATGGTGATGCTGCTCGGTTTCTTTTTTGCCACCGCCATGCCCCCATCAGGTTTATTCATTACCGAATTCATGATGTTCCGTTCCCTGTTTGAAGCCGGCTATTTATGGGTGCTGGTCGTGGTGATGCTTTTATTAACGGTCATCATCTGGGCTTTCGGAAAAAATATTTTTAAACTCCTGTTCTCACCGCCTGTTGCGTTTAAGGAAGAAGGGGTCGAAAAGATCAAACCGGTTGAATCCCTGTCCCAGTTTATATTATTGGGACTGGTTGTTTACCTGGGACTGAACCCGCCACAGGAATTTTTACATCTTATCAGAGAGGCCATTAAAAACCTGCCGCAGTGATATGAATTATATAAGCATAAGAAATAATGAAACCATTCCCCTCTCCGCGATCCCGGAGCTGGCGTATGCTGCCTTCCTGGAACTGAATGTGCTGGTCCTGCTGAAAAAAGCATCAGCGCATTGTGTCAGTTATTTCGGGTACCCGGACAATGGAAAAACCCGGCTGATCTGCTGTATCGCCAATGATGATCAGCATTCCATCAGCTTGTCCTCCTCCGTGGTTGACGGGACGGCTCCCCTGCCTTCTTTTACAAAACATAACCTCGTATTTGAAAAATTTGAACGGGAAATTCACGAGAACCACGGGATCCGGTATACAGACCATCCCTGGCTGAAACCGGTTCGTTACCCGTTTAACCGGTTTGATAAAAAACAGGCGGTTGACGGCTATCCCTTTTTCAAAATTGAAAGCGAAGAGCTGCACGAAGTGGGCGTGGGTCCCATCCATGCAGGTATCATTGAGCCCGGTCATTTCCGGTTTATATGCAACGGGGAACAGATCCTGCACCTGGAAATTCAATTGGGTTACCAGCACCGGGGGATTGAACCCCTGTTCCTGGAAAAAAAGAAATTGCTCCAGCGCAGCACCCTGGCCGAAAATATCGCGGGGGATTCCGTGGTGGGGCATAGCCTTGCTTTTGTAAACTGCTGGGAAAGTTTATGCCGTTTTCAACCTGGCAGGGAATTGAAGTTATCCCGGACGATTGCGCTGGAACTGGAACGGATTGCCGTGCATACCGGTGACCTCGGCGCCATTTGTATGGATATCGGCTACCAGTTAGGCAGTTCGGTGTACGGGAGATTGCGCACACCGGTAATTAATTATTTCCAGCAATGGTGCGGCAACCGCCTGGCCAAGGGCCTGATTCGTGCGGGGAAGACGGATTACCCGCTTACCAAAATACTGACGGATGAGCTGTTAAGTTTATTAGCGGAATACGAAAAGGATTTTGAAGAGATCTCCGGAGAATTATTCAGTTTGCCGAGTGCGCTGGCGCGGTTTGAGAATACCGGTGTGATTACCAACGAACAGGCCCAAACACTCGGAACCGTTGGAATATCCGCCCGCATGAGCGCGGTAAAAAGAGATATCCGCTCTTCGCACCCGCATGATCTGTATGACGAATTGCAGCATCAGCCATTGATTAAAAATCACGGGGATGTTCACTCGAGGGCCCGGCTCCGTAAAAAGGAGATCAATCAATCCATTGAGTATATCAGGGAGCTGATCCGGAGCCTGCATGTCGCCCGGCCGGAGCCCGCTTTACTGGCGGAGCCCCTGCCTGATTCATTTACGGTATCACTGGTGGAAGGCTGGCGGGGCGAAATCTGCCATTGCGCGGTTACCGGGGAAAAGGGAGAGCTGGTCTGTTATAAAATAAAGGACCCCTCCTTTCACAACTGGCTGGCCCTGGCCCTGGCGGTCAGGAATAACGAGATATCCGATTTCCCGGTTAGTAATAAAAGTTTTGACCTTTCTTATTGCGGTCATGATTTGTAATAAATAAAGCTGTTTAAAAATGCTGGACAATCTGAAAATACTTTTTCACCAGGGTAAACAATATATTCCCGATGTAACGAAGGCCGGGGTACCCGGTATATTCCGGGGCCGGCCTGTCATCAGTACGGAAAACATTCCGGAAGCGGAGTGGACAGCACTCTGCCCGACCGGCGCGCTGTCTGCCAACCCTGCGGGTATAGATTTGGGAAAATGTACTTTTTGCGGCGAATGCGCCAGGACCTTTCCGGGTAAAATAATGTTCACTACCGATTATAAAATGGCGGTGAATGAGCGGAATGCGCTTTTTATACGGGAAGGGGGTGAGCAGGTCCTGCAGGTAAATCCGGAGCAGATCAGAAAAGAGATCAGTGCATATTTCAGTGGTTCATTAAAATTAAGACAGGTATCGGCCGGCGGGGACAACAGTTGTGAAATGGAACTGAATGCCTGCGGAAATGTGAACTTTGATATGGGCCGGTTTGGGATCGAGTTCGTGGCATCTCCCCGGCATGCGGACGGGATCGTTATTACAGGCCCCATCACGGAAAATATGGCCGGGCCCCTGCAGATCTGTTACGATGCGATACCCGAGCCTAAGATCATCATCCTGGCCGGGACCGATGCGATCAGCGGGGGGATATTTGCGGGGAGCCCCGCACTGAACCGGAGCTTCCTGGACCGGTATACGGTGGACCTGTATGTCCCCGGCAACCCCATTCACCCGCTCAGTTTTATTAACGGGGTATTGGATTTAATCCGGAAAAGAAGCTGAGACCAGCGAAGGGTTTTTTTACACGCTGCAAAACCTTGCGGAAGGGCTGACTATCTTTGCCCTGCCGGAAAATAAAGGCACTGATTTCCCTGGCAAATTTTAAAAACTTCAAATACTATTTTATGCGATTCCATCAGCTGATCCCGGTAGCGGCAGTTTCCCTCCTCCTGTTTTCCTGTGTAAGCAGTAAAAAATTCAAAGCAGCACAGGCGGATTATGCCCGGCTGGAAACAAAGTACAAAACGACAGAGAGCGATTTATCAGAATGCAGTACCGAAAAAGCCACCCTGGCCCGTCAAAAGGAAACCCTGGAACGGGAAAAGGCATTGCTGAATACCCGGGTCGGCGATTTGGAGAACCAGGTTGATTTTCTGAAGCAAAACAATAACCAGGCATTAAAGCAGCTGGAAAGTCTTTCCGTGATCAGCGGCCAGCAGGCGGAAAGCATCCGGAAGTCCATGGAGAATATCGGAGCGAAGGATGCTTATATTCAAACCCTGCAGCAGCAGATGGCCCATAAGGATTCCCTGAACATGGCCCTGGTGATGAACCTGAAAGGCGCGATCGGTAACCTGGATGATGAGGATATCAATATTAAAGTGGACAAGGGAGTTGTTTATATTGATATCTCAGACAAACTGCTGTTCAGGAGCGGTAGTTATGAAGTAACCGAAAAGGCCAAAACGGTGCTGGGGAAAGTGGCCCAGGTGCTGAAAAACCAGCCGGATATGGAGTTTATGGTGGAAGGGCATACGGATAATGTTCCGTATAAAGGAGGAGTGCTTACCGATAACTGGGACCTTAGCGTGAAAAGGGCAACCGCCGTGGTAAGGATCCTGCAAAAGCAATACGGGCTCGAACCTGCTAAGATGGCGGCTGCCGGGCGCGGTGAATACAAACCGCTGGCTGATAACGGTACAAAAGAGGGAAGGGCGGCTAACCGGAGAACAAGGATCCTGATCCTGCCGCAGCTGGACCAGTTTTTTAAATTACTTGAAACCCCGAAGGGTAATTAACAGGGGCTACCCGCATTAAAAAGGCCATCCGCCGCGGCGGATGGCCTTTTTTTATATTGTTTCCCGGCTTATTTAAGGGTTCTCATGTAGTTTACTACAGCCCATATATCATTTGCATCAGGAATTTTCTTTTTGAAAGAAGGCATATCCTTGCGTCCTTCAGAGGTTTTGTAAAACAGGGTGCCATCTGTTTGTGACTGGAAGCTGGCTTTGGTGAAATCACCACATTCTGTATCCAGTTGGGAGGCTTTGGGGCCATCTCCTTTACCTTTTGTTCCATGGCAGGATTTACAGTGCTGGTTAAAAAGGGTTTTTCCATCTGCAACAGATGCGGCATCACCCTTCAACGGATTCACTTTATTCTTGTAGGAGTCCGGAACCGGCCAGGGTTCCTGAACCTGTGTTTTCGGTATAAAAGCGAACAGGCCAAAAGCTATAAAGCTCATAATCAATAAGGTTACTTTTGTTTTCATTTTGTTATTGTTTTATTTAATAAATAGAGTGTTTAAATTACTAAATAGTTGCATTTGTTGGCTCGTGGGGCTCTTCTTTTCTTAAGCGGAATAATTCGTAAATGATAACAATATAGTGTCCCCAAACCACGGTCATTAATATGATAAAGGTAACGAGCATCCAGATCGGGGGATGAGAGCTCCACAGGGCCCGGGGTAATTTCTGATCTTTATCAGAAACAGCCACTCCCCAGGGCTGGGTCACAGCCGCTTCCAGGTTTCCGTAGGTTTCATTTTCGTCCAGCCGGGCCAGCAGGGTGATATTTCCTTTCGGATCACCCGGAAGTTTGCCGGGAATTTCCACCGTGGCTTCCCCGGCTTCATCGGTGGTTCCTTCACCCAGTTTTAACGGGTTAAAAGACCGCTGTACAAAAATTCCGATCGCTGTTTCAGGAACCGGGGTTTCGGCGCCGGTACTGAGGTCCACCAGTTTTACCTGGACGGTCAGCAGTGAATCTTCCTTTACCGGGGTGATTATAAGCCGGGCTCTTTTTACCGTTAACTCTTCTTCGGCCGGTTCCATGGATTTATTTCCTTTGAAAACCGCTTTTACATGCAGGTTTCCATCTTTGCCTGTGGCAATAGCATCGGCCGGCACATTTAATACGGCGGCGCCGTTCCGGTCTGTTATCGCAAAACCGAGGTCCTTTTCTGTGGTGTCTGATACTAAAATAAAAGCAACCTTTAGCAAGGGCAATTTGATAAACACCCCCTTCACTTTTGCTTTTAAAATTGCTTTCAGTCCAACGGAATTATCGGCTTTCTGTACACTGGTAAATTCGAGGCCGGGTGCGATCAGGCCGGATTCTTCTTCAGCGGCCGGCTGTGTTGTAGCGGTACTGTCCGTTTGGGCAGACAGCATTCCGGGGGATAATAAGGCTAAAAAAAGCGCGGAACTAATGAGCAGGTGCGGGAAGATCTTTTTAAGCGCTGTTAGGGTCGTTCTTTGTTTCATAAACTTTTTTTTAAGGCTGGGACAATTTCATTTTCTGTAGCCGGGGTTTGTTTTTCTTCTTTTTCCCCGAATTCAGATATCGGGATGATCGTTACCACTTTTGAAATGAGGGTAAAGAGCAGGAAGAAGGTGGCAATACCGGCGAAAGTCAGTGCCCATTCCACCCAGGTGGCTGAATATTTTACATATTCGGGCCGGGTATCCTGCATGGGAAGCAGGGGGGACTCCAGGGTAGGTACAATGATCAGGTACCTTTTTACCCAAAGGGCAATTACCATAAAGAAGGAAACAAAGGCAATCGCGTTTGGCTTCCGGGTTTTGGGAATTGCCACGATCAGAATCGGCAGCAGGATCCCCGCGACATTGGTAAACAGGAACCACCAGCCGTATTTAGCCGGGCTGAATATTTTTTCAATGACCTCGCTGTCCCATTTTTCAGAGGCAAACCAGTCAGTCAGGTATTCGGAAAATGTAAAGTAACCGTAAGCCGCACCAAGAACCATCATGATATACCCCAGGTATACAAAATGCTTATCGGTAAGCAGGCTTTCCATTTTGTATAATTTCCGGTACACCCACATCGCCATGATCAGCACACCGGTGCCGGAGTAAATGGCAGCCAGGACGAAATAAGGCCCAAAGATAGTGCTGTGCCAGCCCGGGCGAAGGGTCATACCAAAGATCCAGGAAAGTACCGAGTGAACGATGATTGCCAGCGGAATGATCATGATGGCCATCAGGTTGGTTGAAATTTTGATATGCCTTTTCTGGCTGGGGGTACCCCGGTAGCCGATCGCCAGGATGGTATAGAGCTTTTGTTTCCATTTCGGGACATTCAGTTTTGCATCCCGGTAAACGGCAAAATCTTTTATTAACGCGAGGTATAAAAAGATCACACTGCCGGCAAAATAAGTACCGATGGCCAGTACGTCCCAGGTGATCGGGGATTGCAGCCTCGGGTATAAGAAAAGGTGATGAAGCCGGTCCAGCCTGCCGACACATAAAAGAATAAAGACGGGCCCGATAATGGTGGCTATCACGGTAATCATTTCGGCAATCCGGATAATCGGTTTCCGCCATTCCACATTCAGGATATGCAGGATGCCCGAAATGACGGCGCCTGCATAACTGATCCCGATAAAAAAGATAAAGTTGGCAATATAAAGGCCCCATACCACATTGTCCCGCATCCCGGTAACCGAGTGCCCTTTGGCAATCTGTAAATAGAGGGCATAACCGCCCAGCAGGATCCAGAGAAGAAAGAAGATGGTCCAGGCCCAGGTCTTCTTACCAAATTTTTCTATAGTGGGGCGTTGTCTTTCGAAAAGCTCCTGTTGATATTTATTGAGTTCCATAATTATTTATATTCATTAAGTTGACAATTACACCGATCGGTATTTATTATTCCTCCTTATGACCCTCCATCACATCTTTGAATCGTTCCTTCAGTTTATCCGGGAGGTTCTCGTATCCCCTTTCAACCGGGAATTGCCTTTCTTTAGGCGGCAGGTAATACACCCTCGGTTTGGTGCCTAATTCTTCCATGTACCGGTAAGCGGCCCGGTCCCTGATCAATTGAGAAAAACTAACGGTTTCATCCCCGTTGGAGACCGTGTCTTCGTTTTCATCGCCAAAATAAAACACGCCATTGGGGCAGGCTTCCACGCAGGGCGGGAGCAGTCCCTCACGGGAACGGTCAGGGCAGAAATCACATTTTTCCACGGTTCCCACTCTGGCGGGAAGATTGGTTTCGGCATTACCGGCGAGGTTGCGGATATCCATTGGCATTTCCGGCTCATCCCAGTTGAATACGCGGGTTGAGTACGGGCAGGCAGCCATACAGAATTTACAACCGATGCAACGGTCATTATCGATCAGCACCAATCCATCCTGTCTTTTAAAAGTGGCATCCACGGGACATACTTTCACACAGGGCGGGTTGTCGCAGTGGAAACACTGTTTGGGGAACCAGTAAGGGGCGGCCTTATCACTGTCTTTCAGCAGCTTTACCGTCAGCCATTCTGTTTCTTCCGGGCGGTAATGCCATTTCTGGCAGCCGGCAATACACTTACGGGCATTTTTACAGCGGGAAAGATCCACCACCATTACAAATTTTTTCCCGGCAATTCCCTGCCGCTGTTCCAGCTTGGACAGGATGGCCATGTGCTCCTGGTGATTGAGATAAGCAGAGTCGATCTCCACAATTTCACCTTCGGGGGAAAGCAGTTTTACTTTATCCGTAACCGGGTGTTTGGATGTGCAGGAGCAGGCAAGACTGCCGCAGGCTGTGGCGGCAATGGTAGCCACGGCAGCAGTTTTCAGGAACTCCCGCCGGCTTTTGTCAGTTATTTCTTCTTGTTTCATTACTGATTATAATAAGGTGAGTTAAGCAGGTTCAGCTGTTGTCTTTGGAGGGATTATTCATCCAGTCGAAAATTTCCTTGTTACTGGCTTTTTTCTTTTGAACAGCTTTTTCATAAATGGCTTTGTCCACTTCCACCAGCTGCCCGTCGGGCGTCAGCATTTTAATCATCTCCGGTTTACTGGTGTTTGCAGCGCCCTGGAGGAGTTCAGTGAAGAACCCCCGTCTTGATTTGATCCCTGGTTTTTTGTTATTACCCATAAAAAGTGTTTTGACAAAATGATGATAAAATATTTCATTAAAGTCAGCAGGCTAAAGTAAAACGCCTGTCGTGACCATCAGATGACAGAATTGGAGGGGTTATGTGATTTTAATCATATTTGATAATGAGTACTATCAAAGCGGTTTTGGTATCTCTATCTCTTTATTGCTTAATACCTTGGGTGACATGCCGGGTTTCTTTTTTAAGAGCAATAAAATCAGCAACGGAGTCAAAGTAAGTTCCAGCAGCATGGCACAGAAAAGACAGAGGCTGATGAGCAAACCCACATAAAAAGTTCCCCCGAAACTGGATGCAAGCAAGGTCATAAATCCTGATAACAAAACAAGGGTGGTGATAACAATGGCTTTTCCTGTAGAAAGATAAGTTCTTTTTACCGCATAAGTCAATGAGCGTCCCCGGGAAATTTCCAGCCGGAGCCTGCTGAGAAAATGGATCGAATCATCCACGGCGAGGCCGAGGGCAATGGCAAAAATGACAGACGTGTCTGCTTTGAGGTTGATTCCCAGCAGGCCCATCATTCCTGCCATAAAAACCAGGGGCAATATATTAGGAATTAAAATAATCAGCATTACGATCCAGTTACGCAGCAGGAAGAGGGCAATGATACAGATGACCAGGGCATCAAAAACGATCCCGGTAAACAGGTTATTGGTGAGCGAATAGGTCATTTTATCCAGCAGCAGCGCCGATCCGGTGATCCGGTGGGAGAAAGCATAATTTTTTCCCTGTATGAACCGGTCAATTTTCTCCTTTACGGGCTCAAATTCTTTTACACTCAGGTTGGGTTGCCGGCCGCTGATCCGTATGCGGCTGCCATCCGGCAGCAGGTAATGCTGCAGTTCATCCGCGTATTCGGTTTGTGTAATGGCTTCGTGGTACCGAGATACTTCTTCCGGGCTGCCGGGCAATTTTAAATAGCCGGTATCACCCCCGTGAAAGGCCTTGTTGGCTCCCCGGAAAAGCGATAAGGGAGAAATGATATAACCGATGCCACAGCTGTCTTCCAGGAATTGTTCCACTTCTTCCACCTGTCTCATGGTTTCCGGTTCAAAAAATGAACCGGGTTGCTTTTGAATTGTCAGTGCCATTTCAAAGGTCCGGGTCCCGGAAAAATCCTTCTCCATAAAACGATAATCGTCCAGCATTGGATTTTTTTTGGGTATTTCCTGTAGCAGGCTGGAGTTCACTTCGATCTTGCTGGTATAATAAAAAGCCAGTCCTGTGAGAACCGACAGCAGCAGAAATATAAATAGTTTATTCCCGAGCAGGAACCGGAAACACCAGGCCAGGAATTTGCTCCAGCGGCGATCGGCATTTACAGCCGTTACCACGGAGGGAACCGGGGTAAGGGTATAGTAGGCATAAAGGGCGACCATCGTCAGGCCGAAGGAAAGCAGGATACCCGCAGCCGCAAAGAACCCGAAGTTCCGGATCGGGATGATATCGGTAATACCCAGCGTAATAAAACCGGTGGCAATGGTACAACAGGTAAAAAAAGTGGCCAGCCCGATCTCCCGGTAGGTTTTATGCAGGGCCTGCTGTTTGGGAAGACCCTGCCGCAATTGTTCAATATAATGGGTGGTGATATGAATGATATCCGACATGCAGATGGCGGCCAGGATCGGGGGAAGAAGACTTGAAATAATATCGAGTGAATGCCCGGTTAATGCGATCAGGGAAAGGGTCCAGGCAATGGAAACCCCGATGATCAGCATAGGGATCAGGATGGCTTTTACCGACCGGAACAGAACATACAGGGCCAGTGCGATCAGGGTAAGGGAAATGATGAGGTATTTCTTGAGGTTCTTTTCAATTTCCCGGATATAAATCCGTTCCACCCGGATCTTGGCCGTTATATGGGTTTCATCAAAACCCAGCTCTTCGGTTTTCTGCCGGATGCTTCCGAGCAACCGGTCCTTTTGCCCGTTGCTGAGATGTTGCTGGTTAAAGGCGGCAATGGCAATGGAATGCCCATCCTTCGATACCAGCAGGTCCCGGTACTCCGGTGAAGCAAACAGGTAGGCGGAATCCACCGGGTATTGCGAGGGGTCGTGGATATGTATAAGCGGACGCGCATTAACATCTTTCCCGTTAAAATAGATCAGGTTGGAAGTCGTGAGTGAATACAGCTTTAGAATATTTTCCTGCCGGGAGATAAAGCGGGACAGACTGTCAGCCTTAACCAGGAAGTCCCGGTCAAATATCCCCTTGTTGTTCTTCAGCCCGATGAAGATGAACTCGTCATCAATGTAGGAACTGAACTGCTCCCGGAATTCCTGGAAAAAAACAAGGTCGGGATCCCCGTCCGGAAAAAACTTTTCGCTGTTGAAATCAAATTGTAATGACCGGAGAGGAATAAAGCTTAACCCGGTAAGCAGCACAATCAGGTAAAAGCCGGCCCAGCTTCTTTTTTCGTACATTTTTGAGGTGAATTTCGGGTAACTGAATGTAGGAAAAAATTCAGAACAGTTCTCCTTTTATCATCATGTTCCGGGCTTCCCGGAGTGAGGTCATCGTATGTTCATGCTGTTCCAGGGGAACCAGGTAACGGATCGCTTTCTCCGCGAATTTGTCACAATAGCTGCACTGGGTGCAATCCCGTTTGCAATGCCCCTGGTGAAAAAAGTCCAGGAAACCGTCGAGTTTTTTGTTGTCTATATAAAGGTCAAAACTTTCGTTGAATGCCTTTTCTTTCCGGATGGCATCGAGTTTGTTTACCAGTTTATAGGCTTTGAAAAGATTTATTTTAGAGGGCTGCAAAACATACTTGATCCCTTTCCAGTAGTATTGATCTTTATTATAGATCAGGTATTTGGAAAGGCCGTGAATCAGGTCCATCATGTTTCCGTCATAGGAGCGCTTTGTATAGGCGGATACGATCCGGGCCAGGGCATCGGTGGTCATGATCCGTTCCACCAGCTTGATATTATCGACACCGGCCGCCTCGTAGTAATGCAGGTCTTCCGGGCGGATAAAAGCGGATCGCAGGATTTCAACCGGGTTGGATAAAAGCCGTTCGGCGCAGGAAAAAAGATAATAGTCGAAACTGAAATTACCGGAAACATGGTTTTTCTGCGAAGCGTGGGCATTGTAATTGGCATGCAGGGTTACCATCGGGCATTTATTCATGCACATCAGGTTGGCGATGGTCTGGATCTTGCAGGATGTTTTCTCCTTGATCTTCCGGATCTCGTCGAAGTTCTTATTGATATCCACATAGGAGATGTTGAGCTTATCGGCCCCCAGGCTCTCCCAGTAGCGGGCTTTTTCGAAGCTGTCGATCCTGACCTGGACAGAAACAGAAATAGAGAAATGCGGGTAATTCTTTTTGATGATCTCCATGACCATGGGCAGGGACACGGATATCCCGTCCACCTTCATCTCCGACAGCCAGTCCAGCGTTTTGCGTATATCCTTATAGCCGGTTTTGGTGATTTCGAGATTGTCGAAACAGGTGCCGTTCATGAGGTAGTTGAACTTCAGGCCGCGGCGGTGTGCTTCCTCCACAAATTCTTTTACTTTTTCTTTTTTTACTTCCGGCAGGGTAAGGGCGGGCCTTCCGCCGCCAATCAGCCCGACATTCAGTTTGCCATAAAGTTCTTCCGTTTGGGAGAAGTCGATCTTGTCAAAATAATCATCTTCCCAGTTTACAGGTATTGTTAACTTCATGATTGGGGGATTTGCTGGTTTTTGTTGATTTTTTGCATAATAAAGTAACGGTTTACCTTCGGGACGGGAAATGAGTTAGGTCAGCGCTTTACCTGAGAAATATTAAGCCGTTACCTGAGTTTGCTTGCTGAAGTAACCGGCAAAAAGGGCTTACCGGATGAAATAATTCTCCAGGGAAGTGCCGATACTCATCATATCTGCTATCGCCGGGTCATTTTTCCGGTTGAAAATATACAATCCACACATATCGGGTTTTTTAGTAAGATCAATTCCGGTTTTTTGACCATCTTCCTTTACAAACTGCAGGTACAGGGTATCCGTCACTTCATAGATCCGGATCTGCGGCCAGTGTTCTTTGAGGGAAGTCCGGGCGTTTTTCATCTGGTAAAAGCATTCGTGGTCTATACCATCATATTGTGCTGCGGTGAACTGTGCTTTTAATTGCTGGCGGTGGAGGGATCCCGGTGTAAAAAATACAGCCGCAAGCCCGTCGATGACCAGGGTATCGGCGGCAGGGCCCCTTGTAATTTTCGGGACCGCCGGACCGGCAGGTGATTTTTCTGTTCCGGCTGTATCATTTCCGGGGTGATTTTTACAACTGGTCAAAATGACTGCGGCAAGCAGGATGTTAACCAGCTTCCTTACCGTACCGGGGAGGGAGAATTGTTTCATTTGGTTGAATTTTCATTTCATGATCGTCCCGGAAGCCGGGTTTCTTATTCCTCACTAAAAATAAGAACCCTGTAGTGAAATTCAATACAGGGTTCTGCTGCGGTTCCCGGTTCCTGTTAGTCAGAACGGGCTTTCATGCGTTATTAATAATTCCACAACCTGGTTATATTAAATCCTATCAGGAAACGACCGCCTTTCACTTCCTTCTTCGTAGCATTATCTGTATAGGTGAACGGGTTGTTCTGGTTGAACAGGTTATTGCGTTGCGGGCTCAGGCTGAAATAATTACCAAAGAACAACTGGAAGCTGTGACTGCTGGTATTGAATTCCACGCCTAAGGAAAGATTCGGGTTCGGGTTGCTGGTCGGATGCTTGGTAAGCGGCTGGTCGTAATTGAACATTACAGACGTAACCGGGGTGAGTTTATACCGGGCAGAAATCGCTACCGCTAAATGGTCATGCTTCATGGATTTGAAGACTTCCTTACCGGTACTGTCATTCTTGGTATAATAACCACCCACTGCGTTCTGGTGCGTCCAGCTGGGGGCAATCTGTACAGACAGCTTATCGGTCAGCTTGCGCGCAATGATCAGCTGGTGGAAATACAGGAGCCGGTCGGTCTTGTGCTTTTCATCGAGGTATTCCGCCCCGGTGCTGTCCACTTTTGCAATGGTGTATTTGTTCTTGGTGCCCACATAGGCCAGGTTGCTGTAAAAGGAGACGCTTACGGGGTAAACCCCTTTTGTCTGTGTGATGATGGAGTATTTGGCATTTACATCCCAGAGCATTTTCTCTTTGGTGACACCAAATCCCAGGTTCAGTTTATTGATCGGGGCATAGCTGAGTCCGAGGCGGATATTGGAAGGCGCAAAGAATCCCCAAAAATCTTCGTAGCCTTTGTTCCAGGTACCAAAGCGGTGCATAATGTCCATTTCAAGGGTCCCTTTTACCGGAACCAGCACGGTTTGATTATCAATGATCCACACACTCTGGAACGTATTTTTAACTGGCTTGGCCTTCACCTCTTTTGGGGCTTCTTTCCCGGCCTCCGGTTTTTCATCCTGTGCTAAAACAGGACCATGAACCGCCAGCAGGCAAACAGCCAGACCGGCAGACAGGGCGATAATTTTATTTATAATAGGTTTCATGTTATTATTTTTTGATCGCTTAATTGTTTAATGCACCTGTTCTGATCCAGTCGTACACTTTTTGCCTTTCCGCGGCGGAAGAAATATACTCCCTCATTCCACCGTTGATCTCTTTGTAAAAGATACTTTCCTTCGGTACCACCAGGTTTACAAAACCACCACCAACAATCTGGTTATAGGAAATATCGGTTACCATATAAGGCTTGTGTGCGCCGGAAGCATGACAACCTGCGAGAGCACAATTTGAATTAAAAATCGGGGCCAGGTCCGTTTTAAAGCTTACAGCCTGGGGAGGACCATCGGGATCTATGGCTACTGCGGGATAGATCACATCCTTGTAACAACCGGTGAGGCCGGCTCCCATCAGCAGGAGGAAGATATAGAGCAATGACTTTTTCATTGTATTCGGTTTATACGGTTATTTATTGTTGAAGTTCATGTTGCACTCTACGTCAATTTTGTCAGCAATACTGGTACTGGTGATACCAAAATCGCGGCAATTGAGCTGGAACTTCAGCTGGAGACCAAATACATCATAAGGAGAGGCGGCGGCGATTCTTGCCTTGGGAATATATTTCAGGCGCCCGATGATTTCTTTGGTAAGCGGGGCGGCTAATTTACCCTGCCAGGTCAGTTTAATGGTAACAATATAATCCGCACTGGTTTTGTCAAACTCTATTTTGGAGGTTTTGATCTGGGCAACGTTTGTAACATTCACATTGTGCTGGTAGGCCACTTTCTGGGTGGTACCCATCCCGGCCAGGTTACAACCAACATAGGTGAAAGTGCCATCTCTTCCCGGTTCACCGGTATTGCTGGTATTGACCAGTACATAGCCGTTGAGGTAAGATTTTTCAGGCTCATTTTCATAAAAGGCCCAGGAACTGTCGGGGAAAGGCTGGGAAGGACGGTTCAGGTCGGTATAGGGGTAGTTACCAAATTTGGCCGGTGTAATATCATGTGCACCGAAAATATCAAAACGACCTGTCAGCAGCCCTGCAGCACCTACATAAGAAGTGCTCCAGAGACAGCTGGAGTGTACTTTATCCATTTTCCATTCATTGGCATTTCCGGCTGTCAGGTTCCCCGGCAGGTGAATATTGGTGCCATGGGTAATAACAGGGGCAGTGGATGCGGGGGGAGGAGGAATCTCATTGTCATGAGAACAACTGAGGATATAACCTCCAAAACTGGTCAGGACAAGCAGCGCTACCAGGAATCTATTGTTTACTTGTTTCATAAAACTATTTTAGGTTGTTTAATTTTTAAAACGCACGTAAAAGTAGACGGGGAAAACTGACACGGTAATGACCGTTCTCAAAAAGCAAAGTGATAATTGTCACTGTTTGGGCAGATTGTAATCATGTTTCTGCAACAGTGTTTAAAAAATGAGTATGAGAAAAGAGTGGGCGCGCATGGTTGGGTATCAGTTCATCCGGGCGGGGATAAGAGGAAACGTCCGATGCATGTAAAAGAGGGTCTATCAATAAAAAAACCAGCCCTTTTGAGGCTGGCTTCTGATTAAGCTAATTAAACAGATCTATGTGAATTGGATTTTAAAAATTCCAGAGTCTTGTGATATTAAAGCCTATCACAAATTGTCCGTCCCTGTAGTCGTTTTGGTTGAACACATTGTTGCTTTGGGGTACAATGCCATAATAATTGCCGGCAAAGACCTGGAAAGCATGTGAACTGGTGGTTGTCTCAAAGCCAAAACAAATATTGGGATGGGGGTTGTTGGTGGTATGCTGGGTCAGGGGCTGATCATAGCCGAGAATGATGGCTGATTTCTCCGTCACTTTATACCTGCCGAGGAAAGAGATGGCGAGGTGTCCGTTCTTCATCTTATTCTGGATCTGGCCGTCCTTGTCCACATATCCTTCGATATTATTGAACCAGGAAAAGCTGGGTGCCACCTGGGCGGAAAACTGATCGGTGATTTTGCGGGCAATGATCAGCTGGTTAAAATAGGAAAAGCGGTGAACCGCATAGCGGAAATTGCTTTTATCTCTTGCATCAATGACCATATTGGCAAAATAGCTCAGGCTGACGGGAACCTTATTATCCGTGGTTTGCTGTAAAAGGGAATACTTGGCATTCAGGTCAATCTGCATTCTGTCCTTGGTGAGACCGGCGCCGGCAAACAGTTTTTTGATAGGGGAATAGCTGATCCCCAGCCTGATATTGGAAGGGGCAAAAAGTCCCCAGACATCTTTGCGTCCTTTATTAACGGTTCCAAAGCGGTGCTGAATGTCAAATTCCAGTGTGCCTTTGATGGGTACCATGACAGTCTGGTTATCCATCAGCATCACACTTCCAAAGGTATTTTTAACCGGTTTGGCTTTCGCTTTAGCCGGGGCTTCGGCCGCGGGATTGTCCTGGGCCGGCAAACTGCCGGTCAGCAGACAAACGGACAAAAGCAGGAGTAAGTTTTTATAATTTTTCATAATACATTATTTAATTGTTTTGGGCGCCTTGTTTAATCCAGGCCAGTACAAGTGCATTGTATTCCTTTTTAACCCCGCTGGTAGGCATGGGGGTGCCTTTTTTGCCGGTCATCCAGAGATACAGGGGGCTGGTTTGTGCATTACTGGTACTGATATAACCACCATTGGTCAGCGAGAGATAAGCGTTGGCGGCGGAGAGATCCGGTTTAATGCCACCGGAAGCATGGCAACCGCTCACACTGCAGCTGCTGTTTAAAATGGGAACGATATCACCTGCAAAGCTTACCGGTCTCGTGATCTCTTCACCGGTATCAGAAAGGACAGTCCTGTCTTTATAACAACCAATGAGTACAAGCGTGGCAAGGCCGGTCAAAAACCCAAGTACTATTTTTTTGCGTAACATGATTCTTGTTTTAGGGTTTTAGAAACGATGTACCACTATTTTTTAAATTTCAGCACCAGGTTGGGTTTGATGGCATGCTGGTAGTTTGATTTATCAAATACCGCCACACCAAAGGGCTGGTCTTCCAGGCTGGAAAAGTTAACATCCTGTTTCAGTAAATCGCCTGTATTCAGCTTGCGTTTGAATTCATATACCCAGCCGGTACCAGTATGTACAGCAGACAGGGTAATATCGGCACGTCCGTTTTTAACTGCGGAAAGGATAACACTCGGAATACATTTGGCGCCAATACCGCTGGTAGGCGTATTTCCAAGACGCTGGTAATCGGTACCGGTATTGGGATCGATGGAACCGCCACTGTAGGATAATACACCGGTGGAGCTTACCCCTGTGATTTTTACAGCGGAACCACCGGCTAAGGTATCTTCCACTTTCAGGTAACCGGTAGTGGAGTTCGGAATGAGCCAGAGCGGAACCGCTACGGAAGTACCGGTACCGTCTAATTTTAAATTCTGCGTGTTATTGGCACTTCCCTGGGTATTGTCTGAAGTATAATTCGGGCGATAAGGCCAGGTGGTGGAGTTGGTACCATTGGGTATTAAATCATCAAAGTGACGGCCATTGCCGTTTCCGCCCGCCAGGCTGGTAACAGCAGGACCACCCGCCCAGTCCTGGTAATTGTCGTCCATGTATCCGTAAACCATACCCCGTTGCGGATGTGCCCACCACATGTCAATTTTTTCGCTTTGCGCGTTTGTGTAGTGGTTGCCGCTGTTGTTGGCTTTGTAAACGGCGGGGGTGGTTGAGTAATCCATATAAGGCGTGAAGATATGGCAGCTGGCATAGCAGGTCTGGGAGATAAACTTAGGAGTGGATTTATCAATATTCCAGAGAAAAGCCAGTTGGTCCTTACCAAATCCTTCTCTCAGCAGGCTGCCATTTGCATCCAGGCTTCTTGAACCGGGTTCTTTGTTCCAGAGTTTGGTAACGGGATCAAAATACCAGGGAGATGCATTATGACTTTTATCCGCATCGGGGATTTCAGCCAGGAAATAAATGTATTCATTGTCGTACATGGAACGGAGTGTGACAGGATAGGTCATACCCTGGTACCCGGCCCATAACCCATTACCCGGGTCAGGCATAGCTGCGGTAACAGTTAGTTTGGCGGCATTTTCCCACATGGCATCGACTGTACCGTCAATGGTCGGGGCGGTACTGATCTTTGAAGAGAAAAGTTCAGTACCATTTAAAACAACAGGTGTGTCTAAAACCTGGTCGTCTTTTGTACAACTGACGAAATAACCAATGGCTAATAAAAAGGTTGCGATCACCCAGGCATACTTTGTTTTAACGTGTTTCATATAAGCGGTTTTAAATTGGAAAAAATTTGCATGAAAGCTAAAAGATTAAGACTGCAAGCTATTTACGGATCGGCTGACAGAAGTATGACATTTATCAAACTGTTTGTTGAGAAAGGTCAGTTGGGGGTAAATTAAATGCATGGCTACCAGGTGAATAGAGCCTTATTTTTAATTGCATTAGGGATATGCCGGTACTTTTAAATTCGCGGTGCATCTAATAAATACGAAAGGCAGATCCACTATTTCAGCAGACCTGCCTTTTTGAAAAACCGAATTTTATTTGCTTTCCCGGATCAGAAATTCCACAGCCGGGTAATATTAAACCCGAGGAGGAACTGTCCGTCGCTGTAATTATTCCTGTTCAGGACATTGTTGCTCTGCGGCACGATATTATAATAATTACCAAAGAATACCTGGAAGGCATGTGAGCTGGTGGTGGTCTCAAAGCCGAAACAGATATTGGGATGGGGATTATTGGTCGGGTGCTGGGTCAGGGGCTGGTCATAACCGGCCATGATGGAAGACTTCTCGGTTACTTTATAGCGACCCAGTACGGAAATAGCCAGGTGGCCGTTCTCCATTTTTTTCCGGATATCGCCCTTGCTGTCAACATAAGCTTCTACATTATTAAACCAGGAGAAGCTGGGCGCCACCTGCGCGGAAAACTGATCGGTGATTTTGCGGGCAATGATGAGCTGGTTGAAATAGGAAAAGCGGTGCACGCTGTAGCGGAAATTGCTTTTGTCGCGGGCATCGATCACCATATTGGCAAAATAGCTCAGGCTGACGGGTATTTTATTATCCGTGGTTTGCTGCAGCAGGGCGTATTTGGCGTTCAGGTCGATCATCATTCTTTCCTTGGTTAACCCGGCGCCGAGAAACAGCTTCTTCACGGGAGAATAAGAGAGACCCAGGCGGATATTAGAGGGAGCAAAAAGGCCCCATATATCTTTTTTCCCTTTATCAAGGGTTCCGAACCGGTGCTGAATATCGAATTCAAGGGTTCCTTTAATGGGCACCATAACCGTCTGGTTGTCCATCAGGAAAACACTGCCAAAAGTGTTTTTAACCGGTTTTGCTTTTTTAGGAGCGGCTGCTTCCGGGGTATCCTGGGCAAGCAGGCCCCCTGCGAGGAAGCAGGCGGATAAAAGCAGTAGTATATTTTTATATTTTTTCATAATTCAATATTTAATTGTTTTGGGCACCTTGTTTGATCCAGGCGATAATAAGGGCGTTATAATCTTTATTGACACCGGAAGTGGGCATCGGCGTACCTTTTTTCCCGGTCATCCAAAGATAGACAGGGCTGTTTTTTGGATCACTGGTATTGATATAACCGCCATTGGTCAGTGAGAGATACGCATTTGAAGAAGAAAGATCCGGTTTAATACTTCCGGGGGCATGACAGCCGCTTACATTGCAACTGTTGTTTAAAAATGGAACAATGTCCCCTGCAAAACTTACCGGCCTCGTGATCTCCTCACCGGTATCAGAAATTACGGTCTTGTCTTTATAACAACCAATAAGCAGGATCAAGCTAAGGCTGGCCAAAAACCCAACTATTTTTTTGTGTAACATGATAGGTATTTTAGGTTTTCAGAAAAGCAAGCTTTATTTTTTGAATTTCAACACCAGGTTGGCCTTGATCGCGTGTGCGATCTGGGCGTTTTCAAAAATGGCAAAACCAAAATACTGATCACTCAGTGAACTGAAATCAATATCATTATCGGTGTCTGCGGTTTTTAATGCCCGTTTAAATTCAATAACCCAACCGGTACCATTATGAACTGCTTTACAGGAAATATCACCCATACTACCGGTATAGGATGCATTAAGTGTAAGTCCGGGGATTGCTTTGCTGCCGATGCCTCCGGAGCCATAGGTCCCGGTTCGTTGATAATCTGTACCAACGTTGGGATCGATAGTGGTAGCATCGCTTAAAGTGAGCACGCCGTCCGCATCAACGGCCATTATCTGTTTCGCTGTGCCCGCGCTAACCTCGGAATTATAGATCCACCAGTAGTTGGTTTTGCCGGGGATTACATATTTGGGTACAGCCACGGTTACAGCCGGAGAAGAA
>JBBIGW010000025.1:0-33935 GCA_037447355.1 Bacteroidia bacterium
ATCCCCGGCAGGGTTTGCTGAATGGCTTTGCCCAGGTCATGTACAAAGGATTGCAGGGAATCCGATTCAATACCGATGATCAAACCGGGATTCGTGCAAAACTGTCCCACGCCCAGCGTAATGGATGCCGCATACTGGTTGGCAATTTCATTGGCCGATTGTTTTAGTTTATCCGGCAACAGGAAGACCGGGTTCACACTGCCCATTTCAGCAAATACCGGGATGGGCTCCCCACGCTGATTGGCCCAGTCAACTAATTGTTTCCCCCCGGCAAATGAACCGGTGAAACCTACGGCTTTACAATGATCATGCGTGATCAATGTTCTACCGACTTCAAAAGAAATTCCCTTTACATGCGCAAAGATCCCTTTTGGCATTCCGGTTTTTTCCGCGGCCCGGTTTATGGCAGCGGCGATGATCCCGGATGTTTTGGGATGGGCCGGGTGTGCTTTTACAATCACGGGACATCCGGCAGCAAAGGCACTGGCGGTGTCCCCTCCTGCAGTGGAATAAGCAAAGGGAAAATTGCTGGCTCCAAAGACCACAACCGGCCCGAGCGGGACCAGCATTTTCCGGATATCCGGCTTAGGAGGATTTTTATCCGGCAGGGCTGTATCGATACGGACTTCCAGCCAGTCTCCTTTTTCACAAGCGGCCGCATAGGATTCCAACTGAAAGATCGTGCGGGCCCGCTCTCCTTTCAACCGGGCTTCCGGCAGGTTGGTTTCCTGCATTGCTGTTTGTGTCAATGCATCCCCGCAGGCCCCGATTTCCCCCGCGATTGCCCGCATGAAGCCGGCTCTTTGTTTTAACGAATATCCCCGGTAAATATGAAACGCCTCCCATGCCGCTTCCATCACGGTATTGATCTCCTCAGGGGATGAATCTTTGTACATCATATATTATTTGATTAACCGAATTTGCCCTGACACCCGACACCCGACAACTGACAACTGACAACTGTCAACTGAATTAAAGCACCGGTCTGCCGGCTATCCCTTTGTTAATAATTTTCAATATACGCTCCCGCTCTTCCCCTTCCAGCATCAGTCTCGGGGCCCTTACATATTCATTGCCGATTCCTGTTTGTGCAGCCGCCAGTTTGATGTACTGCACCAGTTTGGGGTGAATATCCAGTTCCAGCAAGGGCATGAACCAGCGGTAGATCGCGGTGGCTTCCGCTATTCTCCCGGCTTTAACCAGCCGGTATATCGCCACGGTCTCTACCGGAAAGGCACACACTAAACCAGCCACCCAGCCATCTGCCCCGAGGCAAAGTTCTTCCATCGCCAGCGTGTCCACCCCGCAAAGGATCTTAAACCGGTCGTCAAAACGGTTTTTCATCCGGGTCAGGTTGGTCACATCCCTTGAACTTTCTTTGAGCGCAGTGATAGTTGTGCAATCCAGCAACTGTTCGAATAATTCCGGGTGGGCATCTATCTTGTAATCCACCGGGTTGTTATAGATCATGATGGGCAGGTCCACAGCGCCTGCCACGGCCCTGAAATACGCGACCGTTTCCCGGTCATCGGATTTATAGCGCATCGGCGGCAGGAGCATAATGCCGTCTGCGCCCCATTTGCGGGCATTCACCGCCTGCCGGATGGCGTCTCGGGTGCTGCTTTCCGCGATATTGAGAATAACCGGGAGCTTCCCACCGAGATATTCCAGTGAAAACTTTACCAGTTTTTCTTTTTCTTCCACCGTAATCGTACTGGCTTCCCCCAGCGAACCGCCGATGATGATGCCATTGACACCGGCCTCCAGCTGGGCCTGCAGGTTCTTTTGATACATGACCAGGTCCGGTTCATCTTCTTTGGTAAATGGGGTTAGTAAGGCCGGGAATACACCTTTCCACTCAAATCTCATAGCGGGGAATTTTTCATTTAAAGATAAGACATTCAGCATTCCGGCTTACCGTACAAAGGGAAGCGATTTCACATACTGGTAAATTGCCTGCTGCGCCTGTATTTCGGGTATAACCGGGCCGGGTCGTTTATTTTCCCCACCGGCCGTCAGTTGTACGGCTTTGACATTGTCCCGTAACTGCAGGTCAACGATATCCAGGATTTGCTTTTTCAGCAACGGATCCCTAAGGGGGAAACAGACTTCGATCCGGCTGTGCAGGTTGCGGTTCATCCAGTCAGCACTGCCGAGGTAACAAAGCGGGTCGCCCCCGTTATGAAAAATGAATACCCGGGCATGTTCGAGGTAACGGTCCACGATCCGGGTCACCGTTATATTTTCACTTTGTCCTTTTACACCCGGCGCCAGGCAGCAGATACTGCGGACCAGCAGGCGGATCTCCACCCCCGCATTACTGGCTGCATAGAGAAGATCTATCATGGCCCGCTCCTGGAGGTTATTCAGTTTTAAAATGACAGAAGCGGGTTTCCCTTTTTTTGCCCGGCTGATCTCCCTCCGGATCAGTTTCTCAAACCGGGTCACCATATTGAACTGTGAAACCAGCAATTGCCGGAAAGAGATCTTTCCTGATAATTCAGGCCGGGTTCCGGATTGCAGGCCGTTGAAAAGCAGTTCCAGTTCCCGCCCGAATTCACGGTTCCGGGTAAACAAAGCATGGTCCGTATAGAAACGGCCGGTGGATTCATTAAAATTGCCCGTACCCAGAAAGGAATAATCAACCCGTTTTTTATTTTCTTCCCTTCGCAGCATCGCCACTTTGGCATGTACTTTCAACCGGGGAATACTCTGGATGATCCGGATACCGGCGGCTTTCATTTTCCCGGACCATTTCAGGTTATTGGCTTCATCAAAACGGGCCTTCAGTTCCACGAATACCGTAACCCGTTTCCCGTTCTTCGCCGCACTGATCAGTGCATTTACAATTTGCGAATCCGTGGCCACCCGGTATAAGGTAATATAAATCTCCCTTACCATCGGATCGACCGCAGCTTCATTAAAAAACCGGAGAATGGGATGATAGGAATGATAAGGCAGGTGCAGGAGCCGCTCCTTCTCTTTGATACAATCAAAAACCGTCCGGTGCGTATCAAAGCCCGGGTGTAAAAGCGGCGGCCAGGGCGTTTGCACGGATCCGGGATTCTTCAGCGGGGGCAATAATGCCAGGTCTTTCAGGTTATGATAACGCCCGCCCGATACGATCTCCCGCTGATCCAGTTCAAAAAATTGCTGTACAAATTGCCTGGTCTTACCGGGCATTTTCGGGTCGATCAATAAACGGGTGGCCGGACCGGCATCCCGTTTTTCCAGTTGTTTTTCTATTTTTTCCGCGATATCACCGGTAAATTCATCTTCAAGATTCATATCCGCATTGCGGGTTAGTTTGATGGACCAGGCTCCTCCTGGCCTATAGCCGGGAAAAGTTTCCCTCAGCATCTCCCGGATCACATCATCCAGGAATACGATTCTGAACTGGCCCTCCCGGCCCGTCATCTCCAGGAAACGGTGTACGGGACCGGAAGGAATATTTAACAGGGCGTATGGCTGATTTACTTTTTTTTCGGGTGACTGTAAGGCCACGATAAAATACAGCGCATTGTTTTCCAAAAACACCGAACCCTGTTTCGACTTTTCCAGGATTACGGGTTGCAGGTATGACAGGACATGGGAAAGAAAATAATCCCGGATGTTTTCGGCATCAGCGGCGGAAAGCGGTTCGTCATAACAAAGCTGCACCTCTTGCTGTTTCAGCCCGGGAATGATCTCTTCTCTCAGTATCCTGCCGAATTCTTCTAATTGCCCGAATACCATCGAATGCACTTTTTCAGCGAGATCATTGGGATATTCTTCCTCCAGGGATATTTTTTTGGTGGCCAGCCCGCTGAAGGCATAGATGGCAGGCATCCGCACCCGGAAAAACTCATCCAGGTTGGAAGAAAAAATGGAAAGGAATTGTACCCGGTTATGGAGGGGGACAGCAGGATCTGCCGCTTCCATTAATACACGCTGGTTGAAACCGAGCCAACTGAGATCCCGGTTCAGGTAAATAAACTCGCCTCCCGCCATCAAAATGCCATTTTAACTAAGTTACAGATTTTGCCCCGGTCATTTCCTTGCATAAACAAAAGGAGGTGATTCCCGCTTTTCGGGCTAACGCCGCCTGCTGACCGAAATCAGTACCTGCCGTGATAGCTATCACGCCTGCACCCGGCGCTGTAACCGTAGATTGCACAGACATCCAGCCTAAACTATCAGCCTATGTTACCTCTTCCACACCTGAGGCAGGGGGTTTTTACTATACTCGCATGCCTGTTCCTGCATTCTTTTAACAGTACCGCGCAATTACCCGAAGACCTGGAAAAAATGGGCAAAGAAGCCCGGGGTTTCCAGTTTCATCTCAAATTCAGGGGATCCGCCTTCGTTCTTCCGGATGAAAAATACGCGAAGATCAGCAGCCTGCTGGATAAATACAAGGGACTTGTTCCCGGTGAACTGCAACAGCCTTTTAAGGTGCAGGGTGCCGGGGCGGAACAAAAGCCATTTCTCACCGATGATCAGCAAACCGCATTGAAAAATTCCTCCACCGTTTTTTTCAGGGAAATGGGAGCACTGCAACTCACCCTGTGGGACCTGCAGCAATATAAAGACCAGTTTAAAAATAAAAACCCGATGCCCGGTGACAACCCGGTGGATCCGAAAATCGCCTGGAAAGGGGAATTTGAAGGCATTGAACGCACCCTGATGGGCGGGCGCACCCTCCTGATCATGGATGTATGGAAACAGACGATGATCGAATATTTCAATAATCACCCGGAGGCTGTGGGAGTGATCTACGGGCAGATGGATATTGGTTCCTGGGTGAAGATGAATGTTGACGGGTTGGGTTTTGCCGCCGATATTGATTTCAGCACCATCGCCACTGACCCAACCGCGAATCAAACCCTGCATGACTATTTTGCCAGGAACCTGGAAAAAGCCAGCGGGCTCGGCATGATCCCGATTGATGTGGTGCATACCGCACACGGGCTGGCGGGTGCAGAGGTTTTTATTGGTGAATGGGGAAAGGCTTTTGCCGAAGTGGATATGCTGAGAAGAGGCAAATGGAAAATGCTGGAAGCCGTGAAAAATGAAAACGGGCAGATCGTTGATATCAGGACCGTGGAAAAAGAAGGCAAGGAACTGTTTCTGGAGAAAGGAATGGAACTGGAACAGAAAGCCCAAAAAAATGATCCGGCCAATTCATTTGACCCGAAAGAAAGATACCCTGAACTGAAGATCGAAATGGAACCCATGCTGAGCCTGGAAATGCTGCGCCACGCGATCCATGATATTGAACACGGGCCCTTTGAAGGCGGGCAGAAGATCATCAAGATGATCAAATACACAGAACGGAGTTTTTTCATGATCAAAGAGGCCTTAAGATCGGTTTCTGTGAAAGACCAGATGCTGTATTTCGGCCTGAATATGGAAGAACAAAAACTCATGACGCTCTGCGATGAAGTGATCAAAAACAAGGGGGATGCGAAACGGATCGCTGCCCTTCTTGAGGAATTCAGCGGGAATAAACTGGATCACAACGAACAGGTAAAGCTGATCGTGGATGACCTCACCCGGCAATGCAAACAGGCCATGCTGAAAAACGCGAACCAGGCATTCGGCTACCGGGTCCGGACCATTGCTGACATACCCGACGATGACCAGCGCTTTGAAGAAGCGGATAAATTTCTGAAACAGATCGAAGAAGAATTCAATAAGGGGTATAAGAAAAGCGGAACCAGCATCCCGAAATCCATGCAACGGGCACATTCCATCCTGGTTGACCTGCGCGCCGGTACGCTTTCACCGGAGCTGGTGAACAGCCGGCTGGAAGAACTGAACCGGATCATGGAAGAGGAATACAAGATAGATAAATCCCTGGTCGAACGGATCATTGGGGATCCCTGGGGGCCGCTCCGGAATTACCTGGTGAAAAAAGGGTATGGCCCCGAGGCCGTGCAGAAAATGATCACGAATGTCAAAACTGTTTTCGCAGACAATTGGCGGAAATACGCGCCGGAATATGCGCAAAGAACCGCAATGTCTGCTTATGAATTCTCCAACCATATTACGACTAAACTCAACTCTTTTAATGAACACCTGGCAAAAACCAAAACCGGGAAAGTATTGTCCGGCGAATTGCTGAACCAGGTGGACAATGCCATTGCTTTATACGATGCCTGGATCAGCGGGAAAGACCTGAAACAATCGGCATGGAATGTCAGCTGGACAGCCGGTACCATCTGGGCACAGGGGCGCTGGCCTTTTTTGGCCATCCCATTGGGCATTTTTAATTCGGTTCAATCAGGCAGCCCGGCTCCGGCCGCCATGGCAGTGGCCTTCTATCTCTTCCCCTTTGCCGGGCAATCCTATATGGTCACGAATATTATTGACCGCCTCGTCGTCAGCCAGGTGAGAGATTATAATTTCCGGGATCACCTGGACCGGCTGGCTGTAATGGCCGTAACGGACGGGCAGGGCCATGTGATCCGCTTTAAAGTTCCCCGGGCCTTTACGGGTCTCAGCGGATCCGAGGATTCGTTAGAAACAGATCCGGATATCTCCCCGGAGGAGCCATCCCGGACCGCCGGTATCAAATTGGTTTTTTACAATGAAGCTTTTCTCTATTGCCCGGATATCAAATACTTCAATGACCTGGTACCCCGGAAAACCGACCTGTTTGGCCTGTATGATACCAAGCTCAAGAACCTGCAGACCTTATTCGCCTTTGATAACGAATTTGCCGGATACCTGGCAGCCGTAAAAAAATTCAAAGAGGAAAAAGAAAGCGGCAACCTGGAAGAAGTAGCAGCCAGCGAAATTGGAGGGGCCCGGCTGAAAATGATCGACAGCCTCGAAATGGGGATTGAAGACCATTTATGGAGAGCGGTGTTCAGCGCCATCGAATCCACCCGGAAAGCGGAAAAGGAAGGAGTGATGAATGAACTGGAAGCCACCATTATCCGGATCCAGGATTCCCTCTTCCTGGATGACTGGCACATGAAAAAAATTGACAGCCTTAGCCTCCTGCTGAAGATCAGGAAACAGGTGCAGAATGATCCGCTGTATAAACAAGCACTCAAGGACCGCTTCTCGGCAGGTACTGCCTATGAACGGGTAGCTATTCCTGCGTTTGAGCAATATATCAGTGTGTACCGGCAGATCGGGGTGATCCAGGGAAAGGTATTCGAGACCTGGCGTCCCTTTGGCGTGGATGCTTCCAAACTGCAAAGCGAACCGATGCGGCTGTTGCTGTCTGGCGGACTAAGCGGCGCCCCGATGCTGACCACTGACCCTGAAGCAGACCTGCGGATTGCTATTCAGTGCCTGGAAGCCCATACAAAGAGAGCGGCTGATATCCGTTATGACCTGGCCAGTGCCCTGGGGAGACCTATTAAAGAAAATGAAAAAGAAGACAAGGAACATCTCCGGATCCTGGGCCAGTATGGTTTTGGATTTGAAAGACTGGTGGATGCGGATCCCGGCGGAAGGAGCCCCGGGTTTACCGACGAGGCCGGAACGATCGTAAAAAAAATGGCTGAGCTCCGGAAAGCCTACCAGGATTATCTCGCCGCCCTTAAAGAAGGACCCGCGATTTATGTGACCCTTTCCGTAAAAGGCGAAACTGAAACAACCGAAACAAACCCGGTGACAGCGGAAGTGATCGTGCTGAATGAAAAACAACAACCCATTCCGCTGCCGGCCGGCGGCAAACTGGAATGGTACCGCTATGATCCGTCCACCCTGAAAGACATCCGGGTCGGCGAGGGCAACAGCTATACCCACGATGCAAAGGAACAGGGTCAGTTTACCTATACGGCGAAACTCACCCGGACGGCCAGTAATAAAACGACTGAACTGGCAAAGGGTTACTGGAATATTTCTGTTAAACCCTACGACATCAACGATCCTTCCAAAGGGATCAAACTGAAAATACCCGCTTCCGTCAAACAATATGAATTATTCGATGTATCTGCCGATTTCCCTGCACTGATCAAAAGCCGCGTCAGCGAATGCAGTTGGGGTTATGAGACCGTTGGGGATCATAAAAATTGCGGAGCGGCGAAACTGCAGATCAATCATGCCTATGAAACAACCGGTGCGGATGGGAAAAAATACCTGCAGGACAGTATCACCGTAGGTGTTTCATTCAGCATACTGCAACCCGGCGCTTCCCGCCCGGCGACACAGTATGTCAACCGGAAAATAAAATACCAGCACATGAGCCTGGATATAAAAGCCACCGATATCTGGGAAGGAGGTTCAGGCACTAACTGGTTCCGCCTCGAACGAAAACCGGTAAAAAACGCACCGAGGATCCCGGGATGGGCTACCGATAAAAAAGCGATCAGTACCGCCAATGCCTACGCCACCGTCGGACTGAAAGATGACGACCCGATGGAAAAGATCAGTACCCTGGAAGAATTGCGCTTATACATGGAGAAGGAAGCCAAAGAGCAGGAATATAAAAAACTCCAGGTAAAGGAAATTTCAGTCGGGGATTTTAAAGGGTATGGATTGTACAGCGAGCCCCGGTATTCAAGGGGCGGCTGGAGTGACGGAGGCTATACACCGGCCGGTGCAGGGTCCAGCTTTAACGGGTATGTGATGAAGGGTACCAAGATTTTCGAAGTCTACTGGCATGCAGGCGCCGGGGGCGCATTCGACAACAGTGACCAGGCCTGGATGATGAATATGGTGAAACAACTCTCCACAGAAGCCACCGGTATACTCACTGCCGCTTCTTTCCAGCCGGATGGCCGCCTGACAAGATCACCTTATACCGGTCCGAAACCGGATGGCAGCGATTACCCGTTGGTGAAGATTGAACCAGGAGTGGATACGGTACAACCGGGAAGTAAGGTTTCGGTAAAAGCAGTGATCGTAAATGATAAACCCGGATATGGTCCCTACACTTACAACTGGACCGGGAATGTGGAAGGCAACAGCACCGGGGCAACCGCACAGTTAGAATCAGACCGGCCGGGTAAAAAGACAATTTCCGTCAGCGTGGACGGGACCACGCCTCCCGGATCGGCAACCCTTGAATACGTGGTAGCCCCGCTAAAAGTAAAACTGACAAAGGTAACTCCTTCCACGAGTAAGATCATTGTGGGGATGCCGGTTGAACTCCGGGCCGATTTCATCAGTGCAGTCCCTGCCGGGAAAAAATTGCAATACCTGTGGCAACCACATCCCGAAGAAAAATTTGACCCCTTTGAGGGAAGCAGTAATAATACCAACCTGGTGTTCACCTCACCCGGGCATAAAAAGATCTGGGTGCAGGTACTGGATAAAACAACAGCGGAAACGATTACCATGGGTGAATCAGACCCACTGGAACTGGATGTGGAAAAACCCGCCTTCCAGATCAGTTTCACACCCGCCCAAGCCCGCGTGGGTGAACTGGTGACGGCTAAGATCAGCAGCGTTCCTGCCAAACTGGAAGAAGTCAGTTACCGCTGGATGCCGGTACCCGAAAATGCCCGGCAATTAAATGAATCAGCTGATGGATCCGAAATCAGTTTCTATGCAAAAGACGCCCTGCAAATTGCTGTGGAAGTACTGGCACTCGTGAAAGGAAGCGGGGAAGAACTGGGAAAAACAAAAGCCTATTTCAACGCGGAACGGTACACCGTTAAAACGGAAGGTCCGAAAGTACAGGGCCCCAAACCCATGATCTGGCAACCCGGTGTGGGGTTGGTGGAAGTGGATAAAGAAATCGCCGTGCACCAGGTCGTGGAATTCAATACCGTGGTAACTCCCCTGCCCTCCGCCACCCTCACGTACAACTGGCAGGTAACGGAAGGAAATGCTTCCATCAGCAACCCCGCATCCAGGGATGCCCGGGTGACCGCGCTGGAAACAGGTTCCGTTCAACTGAAAGTAACGGTGAAGGACCAAAACGGGGTGGAACTGGGAAATGCCCTTGCCGTATTCAGCGCCACGATCAGTAATGATATGATCACGAACGGGGCCAGCCAGAAAAAAGCATTTGACGACAAAATGCAGCAGGCGCACCAGCTGATTAAAGAAGGTAAACTGGATGAAGCCATTAAACTCGGCGAGGAACTGAAAGGAATGAATCCAAAAGAAGCCGCCCCACTGATGAACGAACTCGCCGAAGCCTGCAAAAAAGCGGGGAAAGACGCTTCCTACGAACGGGATTTCTCACTGGCCATTAAACGCTATGAGCAGGCTTTAAAACTGAATCCCAATGATCCAGCAGCCAAAGCACAACTGGAACAAAATAAAAAATGGCAAAGGGAATGGGCAGCCGTAGAAGCAAAAGGAACTGAATTCGATGGAAATGTGCAGCGTAAAAATTTGCCCGGTGCGGAAAAATGCTTCAATGACCTGAATAAGCTTCAGCTCCATATGCCCGGGCAGATGGGCAATAAATGGTCACAGGAAAAAAGCAGGCAGTATGCGGCCCTGCTGAAGAGTTGTGATTCGGCCTGGACGATCACCCGGACTAACTGGACCAATCATTTTAAGGCAAAGGATTTTGAAAACGGGCTGACCGGGCTGGAAGCCTTTAAAGCGGAGTGGACAGCGATGGCGGGAACCATGAAAGAAATTGAAAGCTCGATCCAGCTTTGCAAATCACAGATCGCGGAAAAGAAAAAAATCTACGAGGATTTCCAGGTAATCAAATCGAAATTCGAACAGGGATTACCCATCGATCCCAAACAAAATGCAGTGACCATTGAGTACACGGCGAACAGCCGCTTCAGCAGCAATGATCCCCGGCAAAAGGAAATGATTGACTTTGCCAGGAATATGGATAAACGGCAAAAGGAAATCGCCGCGAACAGGGACCGGGCTGCCCGTTTAAAAAAAGAAGGGCAGCAGGCTGAAACTGCCGGGCAAAAAATAACTGCTCTCAGTAAATACAAAGAAAGTGTGAGCCTGGTACCGGATCCCGGGCTGGAAGACAGGATCCGGGTGCTGGAATCCGAAATTGCAGCCGTTCAGGCCAGGAAGAATAAAGCCGATGAACGCTGGAACGAGGGTTTGAAAATGTCCGGCAAGAAAAAAACAAAGAAAGACGGGCTTGGTAAAATGAAAGAAAGCCTGGAATGGTGGAGTGATGCGGAACGGGTGAACAAGGTAAGGGAACTGGAAAAAGAAATCAATGGCAGTTTCAGTAACCTGGATGTACGTGGTACCTGGCGGCATGGTAATACGGAAACCATGACGTTTAGTCCACTGGGAGACGGACAATACAGTGTGGCAGAAAAAGGATTTGACAATGCGACCGGCACCCTGTCCATGATGGGGGAAAACGGGATTATCAGTTATACGACCAGGGATGGTAAGACCGGTCAGTACACGCTCAGTTTTTCCGCGGACGGAAACAAAGCAACCGGTAAATGGTCGGACAGCCGGAATGGCAGTGGCCTGAGAAGTTTTACCCGGATCAGTAAACCGGAAACAGCGGTTACAAAACCCGCGCCTGTTTCCGAACCGGTTACCACGGCGCCTGCCACCAAAAAGAAAAAGAAAAGTCTCACGGATATCCTGAGTGGGATTAATAAAGGCCTCGATAAGATCGACAGCACACTGACAGGGAAGAAACCGGGCAATACTCAAACACCGCCCACTACAACCAAACCCGGCAACAGCAATGATAAAGGCGTTAACCCGGCGGATGCCAGCGCCGAAGAAAAGATCTTCGATAACGGAAATATCGGGGGCGTATCCAGCGGACCCGGCAAAGCAACCGTATTCTCCCTGTCAAAACCCACGTTTATCACCCGGATTGAAAACTATCACTATTTCAATGGCGGCAGAAAACCGGGTACGATCGCGGTTCAACACAGCAACGGGCAAAAATACGGACCCTGGCAGGCCTATGGTATTCTTGGCCAGGGAGGCGTGCAAAATGCCTATTGGGTGGTACAGCCACGGGTACAGCTTCCGGCCGGATCTTATACGGTAATTGACAGTGATCCTTCCACCTGGTCCCAGAATGGTCAGTCAAAAAGTTGTGGTTTTACCACGGTATGGGCGCCAAAAGGGAATAAACAAACCAGTCCGAATCCAAACGATCCGGGTTATTCCGTTGAAGATGTGGAGACCGGCGGAGGTGTCACCGCAGAAAAGATCTTCATTACAGGTGATATTGACAATCTCGGTTTTGGTTTCCCCAAAGGATTCGATGTATTCAGTGGTAACAGCACCCCAAGTCATGGATACCCCTGGAAAATTGATCCGGCCGATGCGACCGGCACCGACTGCATCATGGTTGGCAATGGAGCAAAAGGTAACAATGATGGTTACTCGTCCAATACCAGCAGGCCCGGCAACAGTCCGAAGGCTATCACCCTGCTTTGCCCGGTAAATGGCATAAGCCTTCGCTCCGCAGTATTGCAATTATTCGTGGATGATTTCCAGGCGCCTGCTTTCGGGTCAAAATTCTCCGTTACCCTCAATGGCAGGAAAGCCGCTTTTGTGGAAGAGATCATCAACAACCTGGTGCAGACCGGTCCTGTCGGCAAACTGATCAGTGTGAAGGTCCCCGCTGATTTCATGAACGAAATACAAAAAGGGAAACTGGTCCTCTTTATTGACGATGCAACAAGCGGCCGCGGTGATGGCTATGCGGTGGATTTTGTGCGGCTGGTCATCAACCCCAGTTCTTATTCTTATACCGGAACCATTACGGGTGTGGTGTACCGGCCGGACGGTCAGCCCGCAGCCGGCGCTATCATCAGTGCCGGGGGTATTATCAATGCCACGGCAAACAGCAAGGGAGAATTCACCCTGAACAATGTACCCGCCGGGCTGGTGAGCATCCACGCATCTTACAATAATCATCATCATAAAACCATTTCAGCCGACCTGGTATCCGGGAAAACGATCCGGATAACGATCAATCTCCCCGCGGATGAAGCCACATCCCCGCCGACCACTCAACCAACTGCTACCGGGAATGTTTCAGCGGGCGTATTATACGGCACCGTTTTTAAGACCCGGGAAGAAGCCGGGAAAAATAACCCGTATGACCTGGAAGGAGTCCCGCTGCCTGGTATTACGGTTACCATGAAATACACGTACAACGGGCAGAATATTGCTAAATCAGCCATTACGGACAGCCAGGGCAAATTCCAGTTCAACGGTCTGCCGCTGAATGTGAATATCACTGTTTCCAGCCGGGGCACAACCGTTACCCGCTTATTAACCACTTCCGGGCCCCAGTATATACAGTTTGGCTGGGATGGGGAGATAGAAATAAAATAAAAAAAGATGCATACAGTAATAACAACAGACGGAATTGTCAATAAACCCCGCAGGGTGATGCGGAATGCCTTCCTGTTCACAGCCCTGATGATTGCCGGGGCCATTATTACCGGCTACAGCGGTATGGATGGTATGAAAGGAGGATATGCACTGATTGTCCTGTTCGGTTTCCTGGCCATGTCAGCACTGGTAACGGCTTTTGTATTTATACCCAGGGCAAAGGAATTTGACAAGCTCATGAACCAGTTGAATCCCCTTGCCCGCTGGACCTACACACAGGAAGAATGGGAGGCGTTTATAAAAGAAGACCTCAAAGAAATGATCGCGGTAAACAAAGCCACTCTCCGGCTGGTGATCATCGTGTCCCTGGTTGTCGGTGCGATCCTGCTGCTGATGTACCGCGACAATCTCTTTATCCTGATCATTGCCGGGATCATCCTGTTGTTATCCGCAGTCGCTTTCCTTGCTCCCCGTATACGAAGTCATTACCTGAAAAAAGGGGTACACTTTTCCCTGGTCGGGGAAAAAGCAGCTTTTACAGGCGGCAGTTTCCAAACCTGGTCCCAACTGGGGGCTCACCTGGTCGGGACGGATATTTATACAGAAGGCGAAATACCCATACTGCATATCATCTTTGAATTTCCCACCCTGCAGGCCACCCAGCAGGAAATTATACGGATCCCGGTACCTGCAGGAAAAATGGCGGAGGCCCGCAATGTGGTTGAAATACTTTCAAAACAAATTAAATAAAATACCTTCGGAAAAAAACGATACCATATGCCCGATCTCAGAAGTATTCAAACGGAAGTGGATGCCTGTTACTTATACAGCAAACTCGCTGAAAACGAAGATGACGAGCAGGTGGCCGGTATCTTCCGGGAGATGAGCAACATCGAAAAAGGACATGCCGAAGCCTTCCTGAAGAAAATAAATTTACCCCCGGAAAAAATGCCTGCCCCTTCCTTCCGGGCCAGGACGCTGAACCGTATCGGTAAACTTTTTGGTTATGACTACGTACTGGGGATTTTAATGGATACCGAGAAAAGCCTGTCCAACTCGATCCTGACCGTAAAAAAGAAATCCAAATTGCCAGTTACCGGGAGTGAGACCAATCATGTGAGAGTGCTCCGGAATATCATTGAAAATTCCAGTGTATCCGGCAGTACGATCGCCCGCTTTGAAACCCGTCACCGTTCGGTTGGCGGCAATGCACTGAGAGCGGCAGTACTGGGCGGCAATGATGGCCTTGTTTCCAACTTCAGTCTCGTCATGGGTGTGGCCGGTGCCACATCGGGACAGGAAGGCGTTTTACTGGCCGGCCTGGCCGGGTTGCTGGCAGGGGCTTTATCCATGGCCCTGGGCGAATGGATCTCCGTAAAAAGTTCACAGGAACTTTATGAGAACCAGATGGAGATCGAAATGGAGGAATTGCAAACCAGCCCGGAAAATGAAATGAAAGAACTGGAACTGATCTATAAAGCAAAAGGTATTCCGGAAGAACAGGCAAAGGAAATGGCGGCTGAAATACTAAAAGACCCCGAACATGCTCATGAATTGTTGGTAAAAGAAGAGTTGGGCATCAATGCGGAAGAACTGAAAGGTTCGGCCTTTGAAGCAGCCTTGTATTCCTTTTTCCTTTTTGCCATTGGCGCGATCATCCCTGTATTTCCTTTTATGTTCCTGACGGGTACCAATGCCATCCTGCTCAGTGCCGCTGCCAGTGCGGTGGGATTATTTATAATCGGTTCGGCTATCACGCTTTTCACCGGTAAAAGTATCTGGTTCTCCGGTTTCAGGCAAGTGGTATTCGGATTGGCAGCTGCTGCCATTACATTCGGAATTGGTAAACTGATCGGGGTTTCTGTGGCCGGATGATGAATATTAACAGGTTTTTTAGAACGAACCACCCTTTTCATTCCGGGCGGTACAGAGAATCCCGGTTTAAAAAAGTAAATTTGAACAAAGCACCGGCTTGCGGACATTCCTGTTAACGATACTGACCTCTTTTTTCCTGTTCAGCACTACGGAACTGCACCAGTTTTTGAAACTGCCGCTCCTGCTGGAACATTTCAGGGAACACCGCCATACGGACCCGGCACTTTCATTGCTCGGATTTCTCCAGTTGCATTACACGGCCAACCATCCCGCCGACAATGATGACGAAGATGACAATGATCTGCCCTTTAAAGCGACAGAAGTCATCGGTCATATTGATAGTACGGTAACTACGGCCCGCCCCGAATCCAGTTGCCGCCCGGAATTCCGCGCCATCATCAACCTGATCTCTCACCCCGAGGGAACACCCTGTCACCGGGTCTATGCTGTTTTCCATCCGCCCCAGGCTGCCTGATGCATATGTCAGGTACCTGGCAGCCGTGCAAACTGCTGCCTTATCACTATTTTATTCCCCTTTTAAATATTCAACTATGAATGCAGCACAAATTCACCTGGCCCTGAATCACGCCCCCCTCTTCCTTTCTGTTATCGGTGGCGGCCTCCTGGTGCTCGGTATGATCAAAAAAAATGAACTCCTCAAAACCCTTTCCTTATATATGATGGTAGCGGCCGCCTTGTTCACCGCCCCCGTTTTCCTGACCGGGGAAGGCACCGAAGAACTGGTGGAAAAAGCCGCAGGTGTTACGGAAAGCGCGATTGAAAGCCATGAAGAGATGGCGAAGATTTCGCTGGTAGTCATCATTATCACCGGTATTATGGCGCTGGCCGGACTCTTTACAAGAAAAAAAGAATCCCTGTCCCGGTTCGTACTGATGGCTGTGGTCCTGCTTTCCCTGGCCTCCTTCGGCAGCATGGCACAAACAGCCCACCTCGGCGGTCTGATCCGCCATAGCGAACTGCAAAACGCCCCGGCACCCGGCAGTGAACAGCAAAACAATAGTGACCGGAATGAGGATGATGAAAAAAAGAATGACAAAGGCGATGATGATTAAATCATTCACCCTTTAAGCAAGGGGGCAGGTAACCTTGTTGCCTGCCCCCTTTACTATAAGATTGACACTACTCCTCCGCGCTCTCTGCGTCTCCGCGGCTAAAATAAAAATAGCCTGTATGAAATACCTTTCAAAAAAACGATAACTGTAACCCGGTCATTCAAGCATTCATAAGCGGTTCCTCATTGAAAAAAAACTCTTTTCCACTCTGTAAATTGTCCCGGCGCCATTCCCCGTTTACGAAAGTGGCTATACCACTTCCCCCTCCAGGTCGTAATCGTAAGCCTTACTGATCCGCACATTGACAAATTCTCCAATAGGTAATTTCTTTTCGGAATGAATCACCACCTCGTTGTCCACTTCCACGGAATCGAATTCCGTACGACCCAGGTAACGACCGGCCTCTTTTTTATCAATAAGGGTTTTAAATACCTTCCCAACCTTCTCCTGGTTCAGTTCATAAGAGATTTCCTGCTGCACTTCCATGATCTCCTGTGCCCTTCTCTCTTTTTCCTCCGCCGGCACATCATCCACCAGTTCATGGGCGGAAGTCCCTTCTTCATGTGAATAGGTAAATATCCCCACCCGGTCAAACCGCTGCCGCTGCAGAAATCCTTTCAGTTCCTCCACATCGTCTTCTGTCTCCCCGGGGAAACCGGCGATCAGGGTGGTACGCAAACAGATCCCGGGTACTTTTTCCCGGATTGCGATCGTGAGTTCTTCCATCTCTTCCCGGGTGATCTGCCTTTTCATGGCTTTCAGCATATTGTTGGCCGCATGTTGCAGCGGCATATCCAGGTAATTACAGATATTCTCCCTTTCCCGCATTACATCCAGTACTTCCAGGGGGAATTTTGAGGGGTAGGCATAATGAAGGCGGATCCATTCCAGACCCTTTACATCGGCCAGGCGATGAAGCAGATCACCCAGCATCCTTTTCTTATAAATATCCAGCCCGTAATAGGTCAGTTCCTGCGCGATCAGCATCACTTCCTTTACCCCTTTTTTCACCAGGCCTTCAGCTTCGCGGACCAGCTCTTCAATGGGTTTGCTCAGGTGCTGTCCCCGCATCAGCGGAATAGCACAGAAAGAACAGGTACGGTTACAACCCTCCGATATTTTCATATAGGCATAATGCCGGGGCGTGGCCAGCAGCCGTTCCCCCAGCAGTTCAGACTTGTAATCCGCGTCCAGTTGCTTTAAAATAAGAGGGAGTTCCATGGTACCGAAAAAAGCATCCACTTCAGGGATCTCTGCTTCGAGGTTATTCTTGTAGCGTTCGCTCAGGCAGCCGGTCACATAGACCTTATCCAGTTTGCCCCTTCTTTTCAGTTCCACCTGGTCGAGAATGGTATTGATGCTCTCTTCCTTTGCTTTATCAATAAAGCCACAGGTGTTCACCACCACGATATTATGGTCCAGTCTTTTATTCTCATGCACCACCTCCATATCATTGGCCAGCAACTGGCCGCTCAGCACTTCACTGTCCACCATGTTCTTGCTGCACCCGAGGGTGATGATATTGACTTTGTCCTTATGTAATTTCTTTGTCTTCATGTTAATCAGTTGCCAGGTGCCAGGTGCCAGTTGCCAGCCTGCCTGCCGGCAAAGGCAGGTTGTCAGGAGGTCTACTCACTACTCCAGACTAAACAAACTGTCCACAAACTCATGCTTGTCAAACACCAGCAGGTCTTCCATCTTTTCTCCCACCCCAATAAATTTTACGGGTATCTTAAACTGGTCTGCAACGGCCAGGACCACACCTCCTTTGGCGGTGCCATCGAGTTTGGTAATGGCTAAAGCAGTTACATCAGTTGCTGCCGTAAAATGTTTAGCCTGCTCCAGTGCATTCTGCCCGGTGCTGCCATCCAGTACCAATAACACTTCGTGCGGGGCATCCGGTATGGTTTTCTGAATCACCCGTTTGATCTTGCTTAGTTCATCCATCAGGTGGGCCTTATTGTGCAAACGGCCTGCTGTATCGATCAGTACCACATCACTGTTTTTTGAAACCGCGCTCTGCACCGTGTCAAAAGCCACCGCGGCCGGGTCGCTGCCCATGGCCTGTTTTACGATGGGAACTCCCACCCGCTCACTCCAGATCGTCAGCTGGTCCACTGCGGCCGCCCGGAAGGTATCGGCTGCCCCCAGCAGGACTTCTTTACCCGCTTTCCTGAAATGATAGGCCAGTTTGCCGATCGTAGTGGTTTTTCCCACTCCATTTACCCCAACGACGAGAATGATATAGGGCTTTGAAGGCAGTTCAGCATTGAATGCGTAACTGTTTGATCCGGCAGTACCGGTCAGCAACCCTTCAATTTCTTCCTGGAGCATTTTATTCAGCTCGGCTGAATTCAGGTACTTGTCCCTTGATACCCTTTTCTCAATCCGTTCAATGATCTTAACGGTGGTTTCGATGCCCACATCGGCACCCACCAGGGCCTCTTCCAGGTTATCCAGCACTTCCTCATCCACTGTGCTTTTCCCGGCGATCGCCTTGGTCAGCTTTGCGAGGAACCCTTCCTTCGTTTTTTTCAAACCTTCGTCCAGGCTTTCCTTTTCTTTCTTCCCGAATAATTTATTAAAAAAACCCATATTGGTATTTATGAATCAGATGTCAGTTGCCGGTTGTCAGTTGTCAGTTGTCAGTAACAGCCCCTTCTAAGAAAGATAAGCGAATACTTTTTCCCCTCTTCCAAGACCTATAGAACCGTTAAACTCTCCTTTCATCCTTTATCCACGATCAGCCTGCGTAAACTCTCTAATGCTCAATCTGTATTGCTGAGCCTGCCGAAGCATAAACAACAAAAGCCATTCGCAGTAACGAATAGCTTTTACTATAGTCAGGCGAACCCGCCATTACTTTTGAGCGAGGAAATCCTTCACTTTATCCTTGTGCACCATTTGCTCCTTGAACGTATAAGCTCCGGTTTTGGGACTGCGGACAGCCTTGATCACTTTGGTATAGTTCTTTGCTTCGGCGGCCTGCTTGGGGTCTTTCTTAATCGCCGTTTTTGCTGCTTTTGCCATGTTGTAAAGTTGATATGTTTATACGTTTAAAAGTTTACAGGGCCCTGACAACCAGTCAACCTTTCAACTTTTCA
This sequence comes from Bacteroidia bacterium, assembly GCA_037447355.1. GTDB lineage: Bacteria > Bacteroidota > Bacteroidia > Chitinophagales > Chitinophagaceae > JJ008. The sequence continues at coordinate 19,259 of JBBIGW010000025.1, forward strand.
ACTGATTACTTGATTTCCTTGTGAACAGTTACCTTCTTCAGAATGGGGTTAAATTTCTTCAACTCCAGACGCTCGGGGTTGTTCTTTTTGTTTTTTACCGTGATATAACGGCTGGTGCCGGGCTGACCACTGTTTTTGTGCTCAGTGCACTCCAGGATTACTTGTACACGGTTGCCTTTCTTTGCCATGATTAATTAACCTATTTGATTAAAATTCGTTTGTTTCTTGAAACTGCCGCCGGACTAGATCTTTTCACCTTTGGCTCTCAGTTCTTTTACCACACTGTACAGGCCATTTTTATTAATGGTCCGGATCGCTTCAGTGGATAATTTCAGCGTGATCCATTTATCTTCTTCGGCGAGGTAAAACTTCTTTTTCTGCAAATTGGGCAGAAAACGACGCTTGGTCTTGATATTGGAGTGCGAAACCTTGTTTCCTCCGATCGGCATTTTACCTGTAACCTGACATACTCTTGCCATGATTGATACAATTTTTGGGACGGCAAAGGTAGGGAATATCAGTTAATTACTAAGCTGATTCTCCTGTTTTTTTGGCAAATTTCTTCACATCCCGCGAAAATACGGGCCGCCCTCGTTTTCAGGGGCGAAAATAGGGTTTTCCAGCCTCCCCCCGGGTCTGTGCCCGCACTGGCCGGCCCTTTAACGGGCCACATCCTGCTTTTGCCAATTGGGCCATTTCGGATAACTTCGCAGCTCATTATCGATCAATTCTTTTACTTATCAACTAATTATCAGAAATATGGCATACGATGTAGTTGTTCTCGGAAGCGGTCCCGGTGGTTATGTAGCAGCGATCCGGGCTTCTCAATTAGGTTTTAAAACGGCTGTAATTGAAAAGGAAAGCCTGGGCGGGATCTGCCTGAACTGGGGTTGCATCCCCACCAAGGCCCTCCTGAAAAGCGCCCAGGTGAATGAATATATCAAACATGCCAAAGATTTTGGTATTGAGGCAGCCGGCACCCCCAATTTTGAAGCCGTGATCAAAAGGAGCCGCGGCGTGGCCGATAAAATGAGCAAGGGGGTCCAGTTCCTGATGAAAAAGAACAAGATCGATGTGATCATGGGCTTTGGCAAGCTGATCGCCAAAGGCAAACTGGAAGTGACCGATAAAGAGGGTAAGAAACAGGTGGTGGAAGCCAAACATATCATCATCGCCACCGGCGGACGAAGCAGGCAGCTCCCGAACCTTCCGATCGACGGTAAAAAGATCATCGGCTACCGCGAAGCCATGGTCCTGCCCCAACTGCCCAAATCCATGATCGTGGTGGGCAGCGGCGCCATCGGGGTTGAATTTGCCTATTTCTACAACAGCATGGGCTGTAAAGTGACCATCGTGGAATTCCTGCCCCGGATCGTCCCGGTGGAAGACGAAGATATCTCCAAAGAACTCGAGAAACAATATAAAAAGACCGGGATCGATATCCTGACCAGCAGTGAAGTAACGGCTGTTGATACAACCGGTAATGGCGTAAAAGCAAAAGTAAAAACAGCAACCGGGGAACTGACCCTGGAAGCCGATATCTTACTGAGCGCCGTGGGTGTGTCTGCCAATATTGAAAGGATCGGGCTGGAAGAACTGGGCATCAAAACCGGGAAAGGCAAAATCCTGGTGGACAAATACAGCCAGACCAATGTCCCGGGTATCTATGCCATCGGTGACTGTTCCCCCGGCCAGGCCCTGGCACATGTGGCCAGCAAGGAAGGGATCGTTTGCGTGGAAGCCATTGGGTACAACGAGAAAAAATACAACCACCTGCCGGAAGCCATTGATTATAACAATATCCCCGGCTGTACCTATTGTGTACCGGAGATCGCGTCTGCCGGTTATACCGAGAAACAGGCCAAAGACGCCGGGTACGAGATCAAAGTAGGTAAGTTTCCCCTTAGCGCCAGCGGTAAAGCATCTGCGGCCGGACACCCCGAAGGATTTATCAAAGTGATCTTCGATGCCAAATACGGGGAGTGGCTGGGTACGCATATGATTGGCTACAATGTAACGGAACTGATCGCGGAAACCGTTACCGCCCGTAAACTGGAAACTACCTACCATGAAGTCCTGAATGCGATCCACCCCCATCCGACGATCAGTGAAAGCATTAAGGATGCGATTGAAGTGGCTTACGGAGAAGCGATTCATATATAAGGACCCAGGCTGTACGGCCCGCTTCGCCGCGAGGCGAGCAGGCAGGCAAAAAATGTCCAGGATCGGGGAAATCAAATAAAAAAATCTCAAATACCTGCTAAGAGGCTGTCTTCAAATAGGGCAGCCTTTTTTAGGCCGGAATGATTTGCGTTTACGCAACCCAACAGTCATTATTGTCAATGATAAAAAGATAAGACTATCCCTTTTCTGTTTGATTTTTACCAATACTGCGGAAACAAAAAGGGTCGCTGGCAAGCGACCCTTTGGCGTTAGTATGTATTCTGGTTGCGACTTTACAGTTTTACAAACTTCATCTTCATAGACACTCCCTGTTCATTTTTTGCTGCAAGGAAATATATACCGGGTTTAAGCCGGGCGATATTAATGGATTGGACCCTTGTGGTAATTGTCACATTCATAAGCCGTTGCCCTGCCAGGTTACTGACAAAAATAGTTTTACCCATCCAGCGCACATCATAAGAAAAATCGAGAAACAGTTCCGAAGAAGCAGGGTTCGGGTACATTTTTACTTCCAGCCAGCGCGGATCTTCTTCCGGTAATGGTGCTTCATACACCTCCGGCTTATCCAGGCCGGGTGAATACAGCAAACTGTTTCTTCCCCCCCCTGCTGCAAACAGGGCCTGCATCCGGGCTTTCTGGCCTTTCGTAAACAGGTTCATACAGGCGTCATTGGTAAAATCCATATAATTATTATACATGTCACCGGTTGGACTGTTCCCGCAGGTGATCCTCACCGTGCTGGGACAACCGCTCGTGTAGGATGCCTGTTTGGGTGTATCCTCCACCCCATCGTCACCGCAGTACTCATCTCCCCAGAGGTGTTTAAGTCCCAGCCAGTGACCAGCCTCATGCACCACGGTCTTCTGCCCCGCGCCAAAAGCGGCCAGGCCCAGTACAATCCCGTCCAGGCCGGGTGCACATCCCGGGACACTGGAGTACCCCGCGAATTTCTCCATACTACAAACCCAGATATTAAGGTAGTTTTTGCTGTCCCATGCATCATCCCCCATTTCAGCCGAAAATTTCATTTTATCATCCATCACCCACTTGGCTACCGGAGTATATTTCCGGATAATTCCCGTGGTGGAGTGTTTCCGGGAATCTGAACCCGCCAGGTGAAATTCTATCTCACAATCCGCGGCCCGGGATCTGAAAACAGCCGGCGTTTTGACCGTATCGGCATTTTGGCGCCTGAAAGCAAGGTTCAGCAGATCCAGCTGGGCCGCCACCTGTGCATCTGTTACTTTCTGATCCGCAGTATGATAAAGATTATGAATAACCACCGGGATCCTGATCACCCCGTTTTCCAGGCGGCTCATCACCGGGTTGGCCGTAACCTGCCGGATAAACGATTCCGCCTGCTTTATAGCGCCGGACAATAAGGGGTCTCTGGATAGCTGCTCCCGGGTATAATCTGCGGTTACACAACCCTGTTGCGCCCGAAGCTGGTTAAAAAAGAGTAAGCCAATAAAAATGATCAGGATGCTTCCCGCCTTCATAGTTCCAAATTATTACAGGTGTACAGGGCTCACAAAATGGCCATGAGTCATTCAACGGGATTGGAAAAATTGAAGGATAAAGGGAAATTGTAAGAAGGCCTCTCAGGGATCAGATTTGGATGGAGTTTCGCGGGACAAGGTATAAAGTGTAAATATAAAAGGAAAAAATCGTAAATCCAACTGCCTCCCTGCCGTAATTTTACCATATCCCTGTTTTCAAAGCTTTAACAGGGAAAACAAAAGGCAGTACCTAAATTTGCTGCAATTTATCCGACATGAAATTGATCCCAGCCTTCATTTGGCTCCTGTTATTAGCATCCTGTAACGGAACCGGCAACGATCCAAAACCGGAAACACCACCGGTCAGGATGCCCACTATGCTGAGTTATTCCATCGTAGCCACATATCCTCATGATACCAATTCCTATACCCAGGGATTGCTGGTATACAATGGAGAAATGTATGAAGGAACCGGAAGGGAAAAAGCATCCAGGCTCATGAGAGTGGATATAAAAACGGGAAAACCCGGCAACAGCATCTCGCTGGGTGATGCCTTTTTTGGTGAAGGAGTCACCATCCTGAATGATACGGTTTACCAGCTTACCTGGCAGAACAAAAAAGTATTTGTGTACACCCTGAAAGATTTTAAAAAGATCAAAGAATTTAACGTGGACTTTGATGGCTGGGGCCTGACCAATGACGGGAAAAACCTGATCGTAAGCACAGGGACCGGTGATCTTTATTTTTATGAGCCCTCCGGTTTCAAATTATTGCACAGCCTGGCGGTCACTGATGCCGGCAGCCCGACATTCAACCTGAATGAACTGGAGTATATCGATGGCTATGTGTATGCCAACCAGTATACCTATCCTTATATCTTTAAAATTGATCCAAACACGGGGGAGATTGTGAGCAAGATCGATCTCAGCACCATTTGGGCGCGGATCCAGAAAATGAGACCCGGTATTAATGCGGCTGATATAGTACCCAATGGCATTGCGTATGATGCCGCTGCAAAGAAGATCTACATTACCGGTAAATGGTGGCCCGAGCTCTACGAAGTGCAGTTTTCCCAATAAACAGGCCCGCTTTATTTCCCGATGATATAAATAACCGAGCTGCATTTTTTAACATCCCTTGCGGCTCCCAGGTTGGACCGGAGACCGGTAAAGAATGCACCAGACAGCCGGGTATTCCCGTTTTTGTATTTACTGCTGAGCAGGGACACATAGAAACTGTCGTACCACATCGGTTTATATTCCAGCAGCCGGAGTCCGTGCTTTTCCACCAGGCTTTTCATAGAAGCCGGGGAAAAATGATAGAGGTGACGGGGTACATCATAAGCGGCCCAGTATGCACCATATGCGGCCGCATCCCCGGAAGTATAATTGGGTACTGCAATGACGAGACGCCCCTTTTCTTTCAGTAAGGTTTTCAATTTTGCCAGGTATCCCTGCAGGTCATGCACATGCTCAAGTACATGCCACATCGTGATCGCGTCAAACTGGTTATCGGCCAGCTCATAAAAACGGCTGCTGTCCTGCAGGTCCACCCCAAAACTTTCTTTCGCCACCTGCCGGGCATCCGCATCCGGTTCCAGCCCGGTTACCTCCCAGCCATTCGCTTTCATTTCCCCGGCAAAAGCACCTGTACCGCTGCCCAGGTCCAGCAGCCGGCCTGTTGCAAGACCCGTTTGCCGCCGGATCAACTTCCGCTTTTGCTTCAGGGTCCTTTTCCGCACCCATTGGTAGAGTGTATTGACCAGCCCTTTGGACGTATTGGTATGCGAAATATAATTTTCGGATTTGTAATAAGGGGCAATGGCAGCTGCGCCGGGTACATCCTGTGTGAAGCGGGTAGTACAAGCGCCACATTCAAACACGGAAAAAGTCTCCCCGCTTACGGTATAATCTTTTGCCCTTAAAACTTCACTTATTGCTACAGCCCCGCAAACCGGGCAATGGGTATAATGTACCAGCTCTTTCATAATAGAAAGCAGCAAAGTAAAATCAAATTGTGCAAATGAACGGGAAAACCTAAGGTAATAAGCGGTATGTTAACCCGGCTTCGGCCGGAACCAGTTTCTTTGTATTGGCTGTAGCAGCCATTCCAACCCCGTTTTCGGAGAAATACCAGCCGATGAATATCACCGAAAGGACCCCGGCCACCAGGGCCCCGGCCCACCAATAATTTTTCCGGTCGCCGGTTTGATTGAAATAGGCGGTCATTTCTTCGGAGGTCCGCTCGTCCTCACCCACCCTCACTTTATGCGCCGCTTTGTCCCGCACTACTTTTTCTGCAGGTACGGCCGTTTCAATTCTTTTCTCCTCTGCGGGGACAAATCTGATGTCGCCTGCCAGTCCTTTACTAAGCGTCCCTATCCCCTTCCATTCAACCGTCGCACCCTGACTGATGTCTTTCTTCAGGTCAAAGGCGAAATCATTGTAACGGATCACCGCATCCCGTTCCGATACCTGCAGTGCAGCTCCTAGCCAGCTAAAGAAACTTTTAACTGGCGGGTTACCGGCCGGTTGTAACCGGACTGCAAAAGAAGGCGCATCCATCCGTTTCTCCGGAAAATTGACCGAGGCTGGTTTGCGATCGATCCAAAAAGTGCCGATACCCGGTACCGGTAATTGTTTATGCTGAATGAGATATTGATAAAGGGGCTCGTACATCATCAGTTCTTTTGATCGAACGAAAATACGACTCCGCCCACAAAGTTGAACCCATAAACCGGGTACTGGTTCCAGCGCTGGTATTCTTTGTTGAAAAGATTATTGAACTGGGTCCACAGGTTGATATTCTTCGTGATTTTAAATTCCAGTCCCGCATTCAGGTCCACCGCGCCTTTCAGCCGGTCATCATCGCCGTTTTTCAGTAAATAACGGGCTCCTCTCCAGGCAAAGAGATCCGTCTTTAGCCAGAGATCCCTGATCACCTGCAGGCGCATGGCCGCTTTCAGTTCAAGCGGGATTAACCCCCAGGCCTTTGCCTGTGTTTTCAGACCGGTGTACTGGTTGAACTGGAGCCCGGTGATCAGCGAAAACTTTTCGCCCGCGGTATAACCCAGTTCCCAACCCAGGTTGAGTACATTCATTTTATCCTCGTAAACCACTTTGAAGGATTTTCCATCCCCGGAAGCGCTGGTATCATTGATAAAAAGGGGCTGGTTATTGATTTTATTAAACCCGACTTTGGCGGCATAGCTGAAATGATCATCCACTGCTCCCTTGAACCCGGCAAAGCGCTCTTCAATCCAGGTATTGCGCAGTTGGTCCGGGATCCAGAGCCAGGGATTCTGTGCGGCCAGGTATTGGTAGGTTGTTTTCCGGACATACCCGGCCCAGCCGGCCTGGAAATTAAACCGCTTATCCCCCGTGCCGATTTCCGCCAGGATATTCGGGAACATTTTGAACTTGCCGTTATCCCAGGAAGGGCGGATACCGGCCTGGACCCGGATCGGTGCGGTTTTGTACAAGACCGAAGGAGAAATAAAATACATCGTGTTATTGACCGCGGATTTATGATCCGGGGAATAACGGGTCAGGTCAAACGTAATTCCGAGGTTGACCGCAAAGGCCTTCCCGATCGTTTTCTCCAACGGTGCATTTACCACGGTATTGCTCTCGCTGTTCTTATTATTGTCGGAGAATACATCAATTTTCACTTCGGGTGCATAGGTCAGCCCAAATTCGGTTTTATTAATATTATGAAAAGCCAGTCTTCCGCTGATGGTCTGGAAACTCTGCTTGAGCGAATCCACGGAAAGCACCAGGCTGGACGGCAGGTACCCGTATTTATAGGTCCTGTCCTGCTTCATACCGAGGCCGGCGTCCCATTGCAGGTTATTGCCCGATTTAAAATAACCGGACAGGCGGATATGGGTGCTGCTGAATTTCTGGTAATCTCTTTTACTTTCGGAAGCCAGGTGTTTGGCATAAATATTCAGCCCGGCGGTTTCCCCGTCACCCAGGGAAATACCGGCTTGAACAAAGGGAGTGCGGAGACTGCCGAAGCCGGCCTTGATATAGCTGCTGTTATCAAATTTCACCGCCGAATCAACAGAAAGCGCCAGGGGCTTTAATGAACCGGGCTGGTAAGCCAGGGCGAGGTTCTGGTTGGGGATCGTATAATCCAGCCGCGCCTTGGTCGTATCCGCCGCGGGAGGTGAGGCATTGAAATTGATCTTGGCCGCCTCGCGCAAAACCGGTTTGAAACTGGAAACGATGGTCACCCCTCCTTTCCCGCTGGTATCTTTCTGGGCAAAAGCCGTTCCCAGGCAAAAAAAGCCGATCCCGGATAAAACTATCTTTATGGCCGCTTGTCTCATGGTATTCGCTGTTTTCAATTCGGTTAATTAATTCCCCACTTTGCTGGACTGCCCTTCTTCATCCAGTACTTTGTTCAGTTTGGCCTGGGCTTCATTTTTCAATTCGGCATTCAACGTATTGTCCACAATGCTCTGGTAAGTCGCCTTGGCATTGAAATAATCCTTCTGCCTGAAATAAATATCACCCAGCAGGATATAGGCTTTGGTGACCCAGAAATCATAGGAACCGGATTTGTTGATGGTTTCGAATGCGGATTTCTCGGCATCGGCCAGTTTATTCAGTTCGTAATAGCAATCCGCGATCTCGTAACGGGCTTCCGCCGCCAGGGCTGCTTTGTTGATCTGCACCACGGATTTGAAATTGAGGATCGCGTTGCCATAATCCCCGCTCACCTGGTAGGATTTGGCGATCGCCATATTGGCCAGTGATTTGTCATCTGCGCTGCTTCCCTTGGCAGCAGTCAGTTCTTTGGCATTGTCAACCGCTTCGGTCCATTTCTGCAACTGGTACTGGCAACGGAGCAGGCCGCGCATGGCTTCCAGTTTATTTTCCTGGCTGGCTGTTATTTGTTTTAACTGGGCATAGTATCCTTCCGCCTTCGCATAATTTTTCAGTTCAAAGAACTCGATCCTGGCTGCGGTGAGTACCGCTCTTTCTGCATATGTGTTGGGTGCATTGGCCGCCACCGCATCGTACCCGGCAAGGGCATTGTTCCAGTCTTTCTTTGAATAATAAATCCCGGCGCGGTTGAAATTGGCATCGAGCACATAAGCCCCGTCGGGGAACTGCTGCAGGTAGGCATTAAAAGCCTCCAGGGCGGCATTGATCTTCTGGTCATCATATTGCTTTTCTGCCGCAGCGTAAGTCAGGGAATCCTCCGTATTTACACTGAGCGGACGCCCGGCCTGCCGCATGAAATTCGCATACTCACCCGGCTTACCATCTTCCACATAGATCGTTTTCACATTATCCAGGGCATCTTCCGCTTCGGGGGAATTGGGGTATTTATCAACCAGGGTCTTGAATTGTTTCAGCGCCTCGGTATTATTATCAATATTATAATAGGAAGTACCCAGTTTCAGGTAAGCCTGCGGAATCAGGCTGGCATTGTTACTGTTTTTGATCACATTCCCCAGGAACGGGATGGCTTCGCGGAAACGTTCGTCTCCCATATAGGTGTTGGCCACTTCCATATTGGCATCGGTAACCAGGGAAGAAGCGGGGAATTTCCGCATCATGGTATTCAGCAGGGAAATCTTTTCGGAAGAACTTCTTACCCCCGCGAGCAGGGCATTCTGGAAAGTGGCATAATCTTCCGCCGGCCAGGAGAAACGGATCACATTATCATAGACCGTTTTGGCCTTGCTGTACTCCTTTTGCATAAAATAGCAATCACCGGTCCGCAGGTAAACATCCTGTACAAAAGAAGAAGAGCTCAGGGAAGGATTTTTCCCCAGGGGTTCAAAGAAAGTCTGTGCCACGGGATAATTCTCCTTACGCAGGTAACAATAACCCAGGTTGTACCGGGCATTGATGGCATTGGCTTCCCCGCCGGCCGGTGCGCCACCGCTTACATAGGCATTGTAGTATTTGATGGCATCATCGATCTTATTATCCCGGTAGGCCAGTTCCCCTTTCCAGAAATTCAGGAAAGGAAGCACGGACCCGTTATACGGATCCTTCAGGGCCTTGTCCAGCATCGCGTCCGCCTCGGCCAGCCTTCCGTCATTGATCAGTTCTGTTGCGCGCCCATAAAGAATCCGCGGGTACAGCCGCTTTGCATTTTCAGAAGGCTTACTGAGACTTTCGAGCAGGGCCTGTGCATCTTTATAATTATTGGTATTGGCCAGTACATCCACCAGCAGCTCCTTGGCTTCGGCATTATAGGTTGAACCGGGATAATCCGCCAGGAAGGAACTGAGACTGTTCAGGGCTTCATCCTGGTAACCCAGTTCATAGGAAAGTTTGGCATACTGGTATTTTGAAATTTCTTTTTGCTGCGCATTGCTGCTATTGGATGAACAAAACAGGAAGGCATTCCGGGCATTGGACTTCTGCCCCGTTTTCAGGTAGGCATCTCCCAGCAGGTACATGGCATGCTGGCTCAGGGAATCATCTTTCCCGCTCAGTTGCTTAAATCCCTCAATGGCTTTGTTCAGCTGGCTGGTCTGGTAATAACAATAGGAAAGTTCATACAGGTCTTCCCGGCGCACTTTCTTTGAACGGCTTACAAAATCGGAGAGATAAGGAAGGGCTTTTGCATATTCCTTTTTTTCGAAGTAGGCATGCCCCAGCATTTGTTTCAGTTCCAGGTCATAATACTGTGAATTGCTGCCGGACTGCAGTTTATTCTGTATATAACTGATCGCTTCTTCTTTACGTCCCTGCACATAATAGATCTGGGCTATATAATAAGGAACAACCGTAGCATAGTTTTTCTCATTTTCCACCACTTTAAAAGCATCCAGCGCCTCCCGGTACTGACCGTCCCGGAAAGACAGGAACCCGTAATAGTAGTTGGCGTCAATATAATTGGGGTCGCCGGTCTGGGTGCGGATCGTATTGAACAGGGGTTTGGCAGCCGCAAAACGCTGCAGGGTGAAATAGGCATAGCCCTGGTGAAACTTCATATCGGCGATCTCGCGGTTGCTCAGGTTGGCGATATTGGTTTGTTCGTAACGGGTGGCCGCTTCCCCAAACTGTTCCTTCCGGAAATGGAATTCCGCCAGGTGGTAATTCATCATCTGCACCCGGGTATCATTCTTTTCCAGGTCAATATATTCTTCCGCTTCCTGCTCCGAACGGTCTTCTCCCTGCTTCAGCCCGCAGACGATCGCATAATAATTGATCTCCTGAACCGTGATGGCGGTATTGGCAATATCCGTTTCCCGCAGTGATTGCCGCAGCTCCCGAAGCAGGGGATAAGCCAGGCTGTATTGTTCTTTTTGAAAATATTCTTTGGCTTCTTTGAACTGCTCGCCGGGATCTGAATAAAAGCGGGTTTGCTGGGATAAGGCGGAAACGCTGAACAGGATGGCAAGTACAGGTAAACTGGGATACTTCATTGATTTGTCCTTTAACCGGTGGTGGTTTAACGTTGCGAATATTCAACTTATTTCAAGGGAGACCAAACATCATTCCAAACAGGTGTGGATAAGTCAGCAATTGTGCTTCATTTAACAAATTGTTGTTTTTTCACCACCGGTAAAAAAAATATGAAACTTTTCGCGGGAGTTTCCCATCACCGGTCGCGGTGAACCCGTACTCCGTACAGGACAATAACATCCTCCAATCAGCCAGGTCGCATAACAATTCCAGATCGGAAAATAATAAGTAGATTCGTCCCCATGTTTACAACCGATACATTGATCCGGGTACGCTATGCCGAAACCGACCAGATGGGTGTGGTGTACCACAGTAATTTTTTCCCTTACTTTGAAACGGCAAGGGCTGAATCCATCCGGCAACTTGGTTTTACGTATGCCGATATGGAGAAGATGGGCGTGATCATGCCGGTCGTGGATGTACATTGCCGCTACCTCCGGCCTGCGCGGTATGACGACCTGCTGAATGTAAAAACCACACTGAAAGAATTACCACAGCATCACAAGATCGAATTTCATCACGATGTCTTTAATGAAAAAGAGGAATTGCTGGCAACGGCAAAGATCACACTCTATTTTGTGGAAGCCGGAACCATGAAAAAGACAACCATGCCACTCCAGTTGCAAAGCCGGCTGCAACCTTATTTTTCTTAATTTTATCCGATGGAGCAACCCGAATTCAATGGGGATATCGATGCATCCGGACCCGTTGCGGGGGAAGCCGGGCAGGCAAATATTCCTCCCAAATACAGTCCGCCGGAAGAAAAGCAGCAGGCATGGCTGAAATCAGCGATCAGCCTGGCCGCTTACCTGGTCCTGGGTTTCTATATTTTTCCGAGTTATAAGATCCTGCTGATCATTACGGCCATTGTTTTGATCCATGAAATGGGCCATTTCATTGCCATGAAGGCTTACCGGTATAATGAACTGGGAATTTTCTTTATCCCCCTGCTCGGCGCTTATGTATCCGGGAGCAAACGGGAGGTATCCCAGAAACAGTCAGCCATTATATTAATGGCGGGTCCGCTGCCGGGTATCCTGATCGGGGCGGCCTGTTACCTGGCAGACCGGTATTATCCCGGTATCCTGATCCTCGACATATCCCTTGACCGGGTGGCTTTGTTTTTTATCCTGCTGAACCTGATCAACCTCTTCCCGATCTACCCGCTTGACGGGGGCCAGTTGCTCAACCGGGTCTTTCTTGATGAAGAAAGCAGCTGGAGCAAAGTATTTGTTTTTATTTCGGTAGCCTTTATGGCCTGGTTTGCCTGGAGTATGTACCGCGGTTCGGGGAATTCCCTGTATTTTATTTTACTCTTTTTCCCGGTCATGATCCTGCTCCGTACCATGGGGGATAAAAAACTGGGGTCGATTGAAAAAAAGATTGAAGAAGCGGGCATCAATGCCGATATCGAATACGAGGACCTGCCCGATGCCGATTACTGGAAGATCCGGAATATCCTGATCGCGGAACATCCCGCATTCAAAGAGGAACAGTCTTCCCCGCCTTATACATTCAGCCGCAAGGAAGATAAGATCATGGCAGTGGTGCAAAGCCTCCTGCACCGGCACCTGATTCAGGATGTTTCGCTGGCAGGGAAACTGTTTATATTCCTGGTATGGGCCGCCGGGCTGGCCACTCCCTGGCTGCTGGACATGGACCTGAGTTTTTTTACCCGGCACCGGTTCTGATCAGACCCGGTGATAGTCTGCCTTCCAGTGCTGAATCGCTTGTTTGATCTGTTTCTGAGATAGTTTTTCGTCAACTGCTCTTTTGGCAAGGGCTGGTAACTCCTCATCGCTGGCAAACCGCAGCCCGATCACCTGGCTGGTCCGCAATTGCTTATCCAGCGGTTTACCGGCTAAGATAAAATGCCTGAAATTTTCCTCTGCCCGGATCGCCCGGTCCTGCGCCCTTAATGCAAACCAGCGGGCATACCAGAATAGAATTACCAGGACAAAGGAAATCACCAGCAGCAGGGCGGCACTGTAGTGGGTCCTTGCATCTGCATGCACCAGGTTGACAATCGCTCCTCCCGGAAGGGCAATCACCAGTGTGCCGGTAATATAATGCCATAAGGGAATGAGACGGGTGTGGTTGCTGTAGTTTTGGGACATAATAGTAGTTAGTAGTTAGTAGTTAGTAGTCCCAAAGCGGGACGGCTACTAATATAGGATTATTTGTAATTGCCACAATCCGGTCTTGCAAATAGTGTAAATCCTGACAGATCAGCAGTGGCAGATTTAACTATTTTCCTGAAAAGTACTCTTCGTTGGGGGTGAGGAGATCGCCGGGAAAATAGTCAGGCTTTGTATTGTAAGAAAGTAACTTAGCTTAAAATATCTCTACCGTTAAATTGTATTAGCTACGACTTAATCTGACAGTTAGGGTTAACTTTAGAGTAACAACAAACCAAAGTTTAACCCCAAAAACTGTCAGAAATGAAAGTGGAAACTAAGTTAATCAAAACCAAGTTAGGTTTACTGCAATTAGCCGAGCAGTTAAACAATGTCACGCAAGCCTGTAAGTATATGGGTTATAGCCGTGATAGTTTTTACCGGTTAAAAGAACTGTACGATACCGGTGGAGAGTTGGCCTTACAGGAAATAAGCCGCAGAAAACCAATTCCTAAGAACCGGGTTGCCCCTGAAATCGAACAGGCAGTTTTACAAATTGCCTTTGATCAGCCAGCCCTGGGGCAATTAAGGGCAAGCAATGAGCTGCGGAAATCCGGAATTTTTATCTCACCAGCCGGTCTTCGTTGTGTCTGGCAACGGAATGATCTGGAGACCTTCCCTAAGCGTTTAAAGGCCTTAGAAGCCCGTATGGCCCAGGAAGGGATTATTCTCACTGAAGCCCAAATGATGGCGCTAGAGCGTAAAAAGGAACAACGGGAAGCTCATGGGGAAATCGAAACTGAACACCCTGGCTATCTTGGATCTCAGGATACTTACTATGTCGGAAACATCAAAGGCGTTGGCCGGATCTATCAACAGACCTTTATCGACACCTATAGCCGGGTGGCTTTTGCGAAACTGTATACATCAAAACATGCTATTACATCAGCTGACATCCTGAATGATCGTGTATTACCCTTCTACGAGCAGCATCAAATACCGTTACTGCGGGTTCTAACTGACCGTGGAACCGAGTATAACGGGAAGCCAGAACATCATGAGTATGAACTGTATTTACAGTTGGAAGGAATAGATCATAGTAAGACTCAGGTTCGCCATCCACAGAGCAATGGAATCTGTGAACGATTACACAGAACCATGAAAGATGAGTTTTACTCCGTAGCCTTCAGAAAGAAAATGTACGACAACTTAGAGCTTCTTCAACACGATCTTGATACCTGGCTTCAGTTCTACAACAACGAACGAACACACTCTGGAAGGTACTGCTACGGCAAGACGCCTATGCAAACTTTTTTAGAATCATTACCTTTAACTAGTCGCCCCTTAAAAACGCTGTAATCCACACTGGTAGATAGTTTGGGTAAAACTTATAGTGAATAAATCTGCAAGAAAATAGCAAATTGCTATTGAAACCTTG
>JBBIGW010000026.1:0-33064 GCA_037447355.1 Bacteroidia bacterium
AAGACGCTTGCTTTGTGAGTCACGGCCGTTCTTTACACTACCTTCACCTTTCTTATGTGCCATTGTTAATTAGTTTAGATGTTTAAGGTTTGGGTTTAGAGTTGGCTACCGCAGGACAGTTGCCAAAACAAACAACTATGCGATACTGGTTACTTTAATTTTGGTATAGGCGGTACGGTGACCTCTTTTCTTGTGGAAGCCTTTTCTCCTTTTTTGTTTGTAGGCGATCACGGTATCACCTTTTACCTGGTCAAGGATCTCTGCCTGTACTTTGGTACTAACAGAACCACCTGCAGACAACTTGCCGTCTGCATCCGCCAGTAATACTTCGAGGTCCAGTTTATCGCCGGTGTTGCCTTCCACATGAGGAACGTACAAAGTCTGGTCTTTTTCCACTTTGTATTGTTGTCCGGCTACTTTTACTACAGCTATCATACGCTTAAAATTTATCCCGAAAATTCGGGAGGCAAAGGTAAGGGGAAAAAATGAAGTGGCAAACGGGGAATCAAAGATTTATGAACATTTAGTAACCTCTTTTTGCCGGGGCATCTGTTATATTTGTAGCCCGCTTTAGCGGGTTCTCATCGTGAAAGTATGAAAATCAAGTCTTTTCTGGCAAAACCCTTTGCCTCTTATATATATAAAGGTATCCGGAAGGGGATGAATACGGCCCTGGCTGACCAGGATGCCATCCTGAAACAACACCTCAAAATAGGCCGGAATACGGAATTTGGCAAGTCGTGCGGACTCGATAAAATAGTTGACTATGAGGGATTTAGGCAGGTTGTACCGATCCGTGACTATGAGCAGCTGAAGCCCTGGATCGAAAAGATCAAGGAGGGGAAACACAATGTACTTTGGAAAGGGAAGCCGATCTATTTTGCCAAGACTTCAGGAACCACCAGCGGCACCAAGTACATACCGATAACGAGGGATTCCATTCCCAATCATATCAATACGGCCCGGAATGCCCTGCTTTGCTATATGGCTGAGACCGGGAATACTGCATTTGCTGACGGGAAACTGATCTTTCTTTCCGGCTCACCTGAACTGGAAAGGGTGGGTGGGATCCCGACCGGCCGCCTCAGCGGGATCGTAAACCACCATGTGCCCCAGTACCTGCGCTCCAACCAGCTGCCTTCTTATGAAACGAATTGTATCGAAGACTGGGAAACCAAGCTGGGCCGGATCGTGGATGAGACCATCAGCCAGAACATGACCCTGATCAGCGGAATACCCCCCTGGATGCAGATGTACTTTGATGAACTGATCAGGCGAAGTGGCAAAAAAGTGGGTGAACTGTTTCCCTATTTCAGTGTGATGGTTCAGGGCGGTGTGAACTTTGAACCCTATAAAGCCAAGCTGATGGAAAGTGTCGGCCGTAAGATCGATACCATCGAATTGTTCCCGGCCAGTGAAGGGTTCTTTGCTTTCCAGGATTCGCAGGAGGCGGAAGGACTGTTGCTGAATACCAACAGCGGCATCTTTTTTGAATTTGTTCCGGCAGCGGAGATCTTTTCGGAAAACCCCACCCGGCTTTCCTTAAAAGAGGTAAAAGTGGGAGAGAACTATGCCCTCATCATTAATAATAATGCGGGTTTATGGGGCTATGATATCGGGGATACGGTAAAATTTGTGTCAGTGGATCCATACCGGCTGATCGTATCCGGGCGTACCAAACATTTTATTTCCGCTTTCGGGGAACATGTGATCGGAGAGGAAGTGGAATTCAGTATGCAGAAAGTGGCCGAAGAGATGAATGTGCATATCACAGAGTTTACCGTGGCGCCCTTTGTCAGCAGTGACCAGGGCAAATCTTACCACGAATGGTTTGTGGAGTTTGAGCGTCCGCCGGGGGATATGAATGATTTCTCTGCCCGGCTGGACCTGGCCCTGCGCCGGAAAAATGTATATTATGACGACCTGATCAGCGGGTCGATCCTGCGGCCGCTGAAAATAACACCGGTCCGCAGGAACGGCTTTATTGATTACATGAAATCAATCGGTAAATTAGGCGGACAGAATAAAGTGCCCCGGCTGAGCAATGACCGGAAGATTGCAAATGAATTAACCAAATGGACTGAAAACCCGGGAATGAATGAGTAATGAACAACCAATAAAGCGGGTTGCTGTCTTTGGTTCCACCGGTTCCATCGGTACACAGGCACTCGCCGTGATCGCGGACAATGCCGGTCAATTTTCTGCCGAAGTGCTGACCGCGCAAAGCAATGACGATTTGCTGATCCGGCAGGCCCTGCAGTTTAATCCCAATGTGGTGGTGATCGGCGATGAAAAAAAATACAGCCGGGTGAAAGATGCACTGTCTTCCACTGCAATCAAGGTATTCGCCGGGGAAAAAGCCCTGGAGGAAGTGGCTTCCATGGATTGCTATGACCTGATGCTGGCCGCCATTGTTGGTTATGCCGGGTTAAAGCCCACCCTGAATGCCATCTATGCAGGCAAGGCCGTGGCACTGGCCAATAAAGAAACCCTGGTGGTTGCCGGGGATATCATTATGCAGAAAGCGGTGGAGCACCGGGTGCCGGTTATCCCGGTTGATTCGGAGCATTCTGCGATTTTTCAATGCCTGGTGGGAGAGACCCGAAACGGGATTGATAAAGTGATCCTGACTGCTTCAGGCGGCCCTTTTATCGGAAGGAAGCCCAATTACCTGGTGAATGTGAAAAGAGAGCATGCGCTGCAGCATCCCAACTGGAGCATGGGGGCCAAGATCACCATTGATTCAGCCACGCTGATGAACAAAGGCCTGGAAATGATTGAAGCGAAGTGGTTGTTCAACCTCCGGCCCGATCAGATCCAGGTGGTGATCCATCCGCAAAGTATCATTCACAGTATGGTACAGTTTGAAGACGGCAGCATCAAGGCCCAGATGGGATTGCCGGATATGAAACTGCCGATCCAGTATGCCCTGTCATTTCCCCGGCGCCTCCCCAACCATCTTCCCCGGTATGATTTCAAGAAAGTGAGCACGCTTACGTTTGAAGAACCGGATATCAAGACCTTCCGGAACCTGGCCCTGGCGCAGGAAGCGCTGGCAAAAGGAGGCAACCTGCCCTGTGTGATGAATGCCGCCAATGAAATAGCCGTGTTTGCCTTCCTCCGCAACCGGATCAATTTCCTGGATATGACCGATGTTATTGAAAAGACGATGCAGCAGATCCCTTTTATCGAAAAACCCACGCTGGAGGAATATTTTGACAGCGACGGGGAGGCCCGTAACTTTGCCGCAGATATTATAAAATTATAAATAGTTCCATATTGTTTTCCCGAAGCTGTTCGGGATTTTATTTTTTAATATGATGAATCTTTTAGCGATTAATTGGTCAAATGTGGGCTTACAGGCAGGGCAATTAATATTGTCATTATCCATACTGGTCATCCTGCACGAATTCGGTCATTACATTACGGCCCGCTGGTTTAAATGCCGCGTGGAGAAATTTTTTCTCTTTTTCGATCCCTGGTTTTCCCTGGCGAAACGAAAAGTGGGGGAGACCGTGTACGGGATCGGCTGGCTGCCCCTGGGTGGCTATGTAAAGATTGCCGGGATGATCGATGAGAGCATGGACAAAGAGCAGTTAAAGCAGCCCCCGCAGGAATGGGAATTCCGCAGCAAACCGGCCTGGCAACGACTGATCGTCATGCTGGGCGGGGTCATTATGAATATCCTGACGGCTTTTGTGGTCTATGCCTTTATCCTGATGATATGGGGAGATAAGAAAGTGCCGTCCAGTTCTATGAAATACGGGGTCCATGTTGGGGACAGTACCCTGATGAAGATCGGGTTTAAAACCGGGGACCGTATTATCGGGGTGGATGGAAAAGAAGTATATGATCTCAGCCGGTTCCGGAAAAAACTAATCACGGCAGAGAAAGTTGAAATTGAGCGTAACGGGCAACGGATCATACTCAACCTGCCCAAGGATTTTATCGGCCAATTGGTGGAAAATAAGAACCAGAAAAGAAAGGGTTTTATTGAACCCCGGTATCCGGCCATGGTGGCTAACGTAAGCGATACTTCCCGGGCGTATAAAGCCGGGTTGCGGAAATATGATATTTTGGTGGGGTTGGACTCTGTACGTTTTACTTTCTTTGATGAATTATCGGATATCCTGGATACAAAGAAAAATAAGACGGTGCTGCTGACCGTTAACCGGAATGGCATTGATACCAGTTTTACTACAAGGATTAATGAGGAGGGGCAAATTGGCTTTAATCCTTACAGCAGTTATGAGCAGCTTGACAGTCTCGGCTGGCTGAAACTTGAAATAACGAAATACAATTTCCTGCCCGCTTTCCCTGCCGGCGTTAAGATGACCTATACCGAGCTCAGTGATTATGTCGATCAGTTCCGGACCATTTTTACACCGGGTACCGGCGGTATTAAGGGGATTGGCGGGTTTAAATCCATGGGATCCATTTTTGCGCCTATCTGGGACTGGGAATCTTTCTGGCGCCTGACGGCTATGCTCTCCGTGATCCTGGCTTTTATGAACATTCTTCCGATCCCGGCGCTGGACGGAGGTCATGTCATGTTCACCCTTTACGAAATGATTACCCGCCGCAAGCCCAACGAAAAATTCCTGGAGTATGCACAGGTGGTAGGGATGATCCTGCTGCTCGGCCTGATGCTGTATGCGAACGGGAATGACTGGTTTGGATGGGGACGGTAAAGTTTGGAGTTCATAGTTAGCCCGCGTGTATTAGCATGGCAAACTCGTCTGCAGTCCGCAGCTGACGGCTCATGGCTCGTAGCTCACAGCTCGCAACTTCCCTCTACATCTCAATCCCGATTTTTTTCATCAGCAGCGACGCATTCATACTCTGGCATACACCTTCCTTGAGGGTATAATCGAAATATAGTTCCTCATTGGCAATGCGGACATCAAAATGGTAGTTGATCAGTTGTCCCGGATAATCAGCTTCCAGTTTTGCCAGTTCAAGATCATGTGTGGCTACAATACCGGTGGCTTGTTGAGCGATTAGTTGACGTATCAGTGCTTTCGAACCTGTATGGCGGTCGCCGGAATTGGTGCCGCGGAGGATCTCATCGAGGAGGAGGAATACATGTTCGCTCCGGTTGACCGCTTCGATGATCGTCTTTAATTTCTTCAGTTCAGCATAAAAAGTGGAGGTGCTTTCTTCCAGGTTGTCGCTGATCCGCATACTGCTCATTACTTTCAGGGGAGACAGGCGCAGGGATGCCGCGCAGACGGGGGCACCCGCCATGGCGAGAACGATATTGATACCACAACTGCGGAGAAAAGTGCTCTTGCCGGCCATATTGGACCCGGTTACGAGGTTTATGATCCCGTCCCCGGCTGTATGAAAACTGTTATTCACCCTTTTCTTTTCCGGGATCAGGGGATGCCCGAGTTCTTTCCCCTCGAATAACGTAGCGGTTTCGATAACCGGGAAAACCCAATGCGGATGATTGAAGGATAATGTGCCGAGGGCGGATAATACTTCAATGGCTGCCAGGGATTCAAACCAGTGCCGGACGCCTTCCTTATTTTCCTCCTTCCACTTTTCAAGGGCAAATACCTGCTGCAGGTCCCAGCACAGAAAAATGCTGAGCGGAATAAATACCACCGGGTTCAGCCGGTAATCCAGCCGGTCCATGATTTTCTTCAGTGTTTTTATTTTCCCTGACGCAATTTTATTACTGCTGCCGAAGGAAGCCTTATGCTTCTTCATCAGCTCATCACTGAACTCCTGTGATTCAATATGCCGGATACTGGCTGAAAGACTTTCCAGTTCCTCATTGATCTTTCCCAACCTGATCCAGGCCGGCATCAGTTTTTTGGTAATCGCAAGGGCAATGGCCAGGAATACGGTGGCCAGGGTCAGATACTGTGACGGGCTGATCATGCCGGCAAGATAAAAAGCCAGGTTGCTGATACTGGCAGCCGGGAAAAGAAAGCGGAGAAGCGCCCAGGCTTTGTTATGGAGTATCCTGTCCGGTTCCTGCAACCAGTCACCGATATTTTTTTCAGCGGCAACGGTTATTGCTTTTACCGCACCATAGGATTGCAGCTGCTGGTTCCATTCCGGTACAGCGGCCAGCTCCGCAGCTGCTTTTTGCCGGGCCATGATTGCTGTTGGGGACGCAGGTTCCAGTAACCAGCCGGCCAGTAAAAGCCCGGCCTGTTCTGATTTTGTCCGGTTGATATACTGGAATAACGAAGCTTTCCCAAACAAGTCAAGATCGGCTGCATAGGGATGCAGGGCCGGCAGGTAAATTGCCCCATCAGGAAAATGATGAAACCGGTGATCAAGGGCGAGCAGTTCATCCCTGCAGATCTGCAGCTGCCGGTTCAGGTTTTCGGTCATCGCTTTATTATCCAGGTCGCGGTTTACAAAATAGAAAAAGAAAATCATCCCGGTGATAAACCCTGCAACAGCCCAGCCCGCACCATTTTCCCGCAGCAACCAGGTCAGCAATACAGCCCCCAGGAAACTGAAAAGCCGTAGCCAGGAAAATGCAATTGCTTTCTTTTTAAGGGTAACCAGCGTATCGCTGATTGTTTTTACCCGCTGGGAATAATAGGAGGCAGGAGAGCATTGATTCATGCGGTAAAGCTATGAAAATAGTGATAGGTGCCGGGGATGGCGAAAGCCCCGGCAGGGGGATGCTTTTTTTGCCTGCTATTTTCATAAATAAACTAACAACAACGGATAGCCGGCTTTTAAATGGAATCCCGGGCCTGTTTTAAAGTGTATCTGCTCTTGTCACCATCAGCTCAGAGCCGTTAGCCCTGGATCTTCAACCTGTTTCTTTCAGTCAGGCTTTTCCCATAACTCGATAACTTCGAACCTCGAACTTTGAACCTTGAACCTCACAGCTTTCCAATATTAACGCTTCATTTCCGCTAAATAGGTTAAATTTGTTCTCCCAAACCGGGGGCGTTTGGTTTTGACAGCGTAGCTCTTTGGAAGTGTAAGCATGTACTGCGTTGCGTAATTAGCAGTTGAATCTGAATACGAAAAACTCAAATGGCAATACACAGTATGCCATGGCTGCCTAATCAGTGATTAAGTAGTCATTTGGGCCGCCGGGCCGGTTGACCTGTTACCATGCCCCGCCGCCGACTCAAAAACAAAACAGGTTGCTGCAACCCCAGGCTGTGCCGGTTGCTCAAGCCTATCCAGCTACGGGATGAATCGGTTGTTTGTTTTATCCTCTGAAGCCACGGCAAAAGAGGGTTCCCAGTTCATTCCCGACAATCCAAAACAAAATAAACATGTAGAAAGCTTTTGAAGAATATGTTTGGACACCGGTTCGAGTCCGGTCGCCTCCACAGAAGCGGGAATATTGACATCAACGTCGGTTTTCCCGCTTTCTTTTTCTGCTAAAACCTGCTTCAGACGGGTAAAGTAGAGAAATACAGCATTGGTTTTAGGCGTTCGATAATCCTGTGTTTCCCTGTTTACATAAATTCCTTCCGGAAAGGGGGGTATTGAATCCGTTGCTTATTGGCATATACGCTCAAACGCCCGGGGACGGGAGGTTGGAGGAGAATTCAAGGACCATTTCCACGCTATTTTCCGGATTATTTCCCTTTTTATGAATAGGTGACTTCAAAGTTGGTGTGTTGCCGGGCGTAGACTTATTATCCCTCTGACGCCTGTCCGGCTTTCCTGTTGATTCGGCAATTTTTTGGGGACTGGTTTAACACTCATTGTTATACTATTTAATTGTTATGAATTAATTTGAACCTTAGTAAGGCTGATATATTTAGCATTAAAAAATCATACTATTTATTGACAGAGTGTGAATCCGTTTTTGTCCTACCTATTTGAAAACAAAGATTGAGTTGATTAATTGTATAGTGTTGATTTTCAATAATAAATCATGGTCATAGCAGAGAATGAGCCGAATAGCTATCTTATTCGGCTCATTTTTTTATTATATTTGAGCCGAATAAATATTCTAATTGGCTCATGGCAAAATACAACTGGCAACAAAATGACTGGCTGCAGTTCAGGTTCTCCCTTGAGGCTGCGGAGGAAGAACTGTTGATTCTCACTGAGAAGATAGGGAGGGTGTCTGGCATTTTAGAAGGTCTGCCAGAGGAAAAAAAGCAGGACGTTATTGTTGAAATCATATTGGCAGAAGCCATCAAAACCTCGGAAATAGAAGGTGAATACCCAAGCAGAAAAGATGTGCTTTCATCCATTCGGAAAAACCTGGGGCTGCTTTACAACACTGAGAATATAAAGGATAAATCTGCAGCGGGTTTAGGGGAGTTGATGATTGATGTCCGTAAAACATTCAAGGAAGTTTTGACGGAAAAAAAACTGTTTGCCTGGCACAGGATGTTGCTGAGCGAAAACAAAGGGGTTGCCGTTGGTCAGTGGCGCTCCCATAAAGAACCGATGCAGGTTGTTTCTGGTGCCCTGGGAAAAGAGAAAGCGCATTACGAAGCGCCGCCTTCATCAAAAGTGCCGGAAGAAATGAAACAATTTATTCAATGGTTCAACGATACAGCTCCGGGCGGAAAACTGGAAATTAAAAAAGCCCCCGTGCGTTCTGCTATCGCCCATTTGTATTTTGAAACCATACATCCTTTTGAAGATGGCAATGGAAGGATTGGCCGGGCTATTGCAGAAAAAGCATTGTCACAAACAATCGGAAGACCTGTACTGTTAAGCCTGTCCAGAACGATAGAGGCAAGTAAGAAACTGTATTACGATTCACTCGAAAAAGCCCAGCAGTCAAATGAAATTACGCCTTGGATAGCGTATTTCATTAAAACATCATTGGAGGCACAGACTGAAGCGGAAGAACAAATTGAATTTACTTTGAAGAAAACAAGGTTCTTTGATCGTTTTAAAGACAAACTGAACGACCGCCAGTTGACCGTTATCAGGCGAATGCTGGAAGAAGGTACTAAAGGTTTTGAGGGAGGGATGAACGCAAGAAAATATATTGGGATTACCAAAACATCAAAAGCCACTGCAACCAGAGACATGCAACAGCTGGTGGCATTAGAGGCGTTTAAATTGGCTGGTAATGCCGGGGGGCGCAGCACCAGTTACCAGGTCAATTTGTAATCACATATTATATGCTCCCCATTGTTCTCAAACTCTCCCTGATTGCTCCGCAATTATTCCATAGTCCCTCCGTAATATTTCCCAAAAGATTCCCCACCAGACGTTTTCTTGTACCCCCAGGTTCCGCCGTTCCAGCCACTCACCCATAGATCCATATCTGTCGCAAAAGCAGATGTAAGCCCTTGCCACAGCACGAAAGGACCCGCTCGAATCAATGTGGTTTTTTTTTTATTTTAGTTCCGGCGGACAATTTCAGTTTGTCCCGGAGAAATCCTGCCTTCGGCTGTACTGCCCATCGGCGTTTTAGAAATCCGGATGTCTAAAAATGATGAATGGTGGTTCGATACATACCGGCTAAACATTATCCGTTATATATTTTACCTATTTTTATATTCTTATTGGCAGGGGGAGAAAAGCAGATCCGGGAAAGTTGAATGGGTTCTTCCGGCTGCATTCGTAAACCGGTCATTCTATAAAAGTAGTGAAACATGAAAAAGTTCAGTTTGGTATTGTTTGTAGTAACAGCAATGGTTCAGTTGGTCACCGCGCAGGAACTGGTATCGCCCAATAACAGTCTGCGGCTGCAGTTCTCATTGTTGAGCGATGGTACACCTGTTTATCATCTTGTTTATAAGAACAAGGAAGTGGTAAAGCCGGGAAAACTTGGTTTTTATCTGAAGAACGATAAGAAGTCACTGCTGAATGATTTTACTGTCACGGATTCCAGGACCTCCTCTTTTGATGAGACCTGGAAACCGGTATGGGGTGAGGTAAGTACGATCCGCAATCACTACAATGAACTTGCGGTAACACTGACCCAGAAAGAAACGAACCGGCAACTGGTCATTCGGTTCCGCCTTTTCGACGACGGGCTAGGCTTTCGCTATGAATTCCCGCAGCAGCAAAACCTTACTTATTTTGTCATTAAGGAGGAGAGGACCCAGTTTGCCATGACTGCCGACCATACGGCCTTCTGGATCCCCGGAGATTATGACACGCAGGAATACGATTATACCCGATCAAGGCTCTCCGAAATCAGCGCGCTGCAACTGAAAGCAAGGACCGCTAACCTCTCCCAAACCTCCTTTTCCCCAACGGGTGTGCAAACTTCATTGATGATCAAAACAGATGAGGGACTGTATATCAATTTGCATGAAGCAGCCCT
This sequence comes from Bacteroidia bacterium, assembly GCA_037447355.1. Taxonomy (GTDB): domain Bacteria; phylum Bacteroidota; class Bacteroidia; order Chitinophagales; family Chitinophagaceae; genus JJ008. The sequence continues at coordinate 10,241 of JBBIGW010000026.1, forward strand.
GATCAATTATTCCTGCATGCATTTAAATTATAACGGGCAGGATCGGGTGTTTGAGTCCTGGCTTACACCGGATGCCAATGGCGATAAGGGGTATATGCAGGCCCCCTGCACCAGCCCCTGGCGTACCATTATCGTGAGTGATGATGCACGGGATATTCTTTCCTCTAAAATGACCTACAACCTGAATGAACCCTGTAAAATCGAAAACACTTCCTGGATCAAACCGGTGAAATACGTGGGGGTATGGTGGGAAATGATCACCGGGAAAAGTTCATGGGCGTATACCAATGATTACCCCGCTGTTCAACTGGGGATAACGGATTATAAAAAAGCAAAACCCAACGGTACCCACGGGGCGACAACAGCCAATGTAAAAAAGTATATTGACTTTGCAGCCGCCAATGGATTTGACGCGGTTTTAGTGGAAGGCTGGAATGTGGGCTGGGAGGACTGGTTTGGCAACTCAAAGGATTATGTATTTGATTTTGTAACACCCTACCCGGATTTTGATGTGAACGGGCTGGCCGCCTATGCCAAATCAAAGGGGGTAAAAATAATCATGCATCATGAAACCTCCGGTTCCACCCGTAATTATGAGCGCCACATGGACACCGCATATAAGTTTATGAAGGAACATGGTTACGATGCGGTGAAAAGCGGTTATGTCGGGCCCATCCTTCCGCGTGGTGAAAATCATTATGACCAATGGATCATCAATCATTACCAGTATGCGATAGAAAAAGCAGCGGATTACCAGATCATGCTAAATGCCCATGAAGCGGTTCGCCCTACCGGGATCGCCCGTACCTGGCCCAACCTGATTGGCAATGAAGCAGCCAGGGGAACCGAATACCAGGCATTCGGCGGATCGAAGGCAAACCATGTAACGGTACTCCCCTTTACCCGTTTGCTGGGTGGTCCCATGGATTATACCCCCGGGATATTTGAAATGGATATCAGCAGGTTCAGCCCGAATAACCATTCCCATGTAAACAGTACGATCTGCAATCAGCTGGCTTTGTATGTAACCATGTACAGCCCCTTGCAGATGGCGGCTGATCTTCCGGAAAACTACAACCGGTTCCCGGATGCCTTCCAGTTTATTAGAGACGTGGCAGTAGATTGGGATACCAGTAAATACCTGGAAGCGGAACCCGGCGAGTATATCACTGTTGCCCGGAAAGCGAAGGGTACAGGCAAGTGGTTTATCGGGAATGTAAACGGGGAGGAACCAAGGGTATCCGTGATCACGTTGGATTTTTTAGACCCCGGGAAAAGTTATGTAGCCACGATTTATGCAGATGCAAAAGAAGCGCATTATAAAACCAATCCGCAGGCTTATACCATTCGTACACAAATCGTGAACAGTAAAACCAGGCTGCAACAGTTTTCCGCCCCGGGTGGCGGGTATGCAATCAGTATTGTTGAAGCTGCAAAGAAATAATCCCGGGAGCATATAGTAGCAGATCAGCCAATGCGCAATAACGCGATGTAAGCCCGGTGAGATGAAATCCACCGCCCTCTGGTATGATATACCGGGATGTATTCACCTGGTTCGCGATTTCATCATCAGCGATGCCGCCGCAAAATATTTTATCCCTTCAACCAGGCCCGGTTCCGTACGGGAAGGACTGACCGAATTAAGAAATACAGGTCAGTCAATTCCCGGCCCTGCTTTCCCATTTTGAGCGTTATCCTTTATTTTTTTTTAAGTTTTCCGTCTGCCATCTGTAAGATCAGTCATAAGAGAAATCGTAATTCTACATATCACAGCTAAGGGATTTTACTTAAAATTGATTTATTTATACCGGTAAAATGGCTAATAGACAATGTTTTATGCAATTTTCACTGAAATTTTACTTAACTTTTCTTTGAAAAAAAACCTACAATCTCAAAGTAAACCACCATTCCTATGGGTAAAATCACTATTCTGCTTGTTGATGACCACAAACTGATCAGGGATTCCTGGTCGTTTATCCTTAACAGTGACGGCCGTTTCCTGGTAATCGGGGAAACCAGTAATGCGGATGAGGCCGTGGAAATTGCCCGTACCAAAAAACCGGATATTGTATTGATGGATATTAATATGACCCCGGTAAACGGATTTGAGGCCACCAAACTGGTACGCAAGTTTTCCCCCGGTTCAAAGATCATCGGGATATCGATGCACTCCATGCCGGCCTATGCCAGGCGGATGCTGCAGATCGGCGCGATGGGTTATGTAACCAAAAATTCTTCCAAAGACGAACTGATCAATTCGATCGTGGAAGTATATGGCGGGAAAAAATATATCTGCGAGGAAGTAAAGAATATCCTGGCTCAGCAGGAACTGGAAGACGAAGGGGGCACTCCGGATATGAATGTGCTTTCGCGGAGAGAACTGGATATTGTGCAACTGATCAAGGAAGGATTGTCGTCCAAGGAAATTGCACTTCGTCTGGATATTTCCCTGAAAACAGTGGAAGTACACCGGTACAATATTTTAAAGAAGTTAAGCCTGAAAAATACCGCCGCACTGGTTAACTTTATCAACGTACACGGACTTTAAAAGGATCACGCAGCGCTTTCGCAAAAGGAGAAGCTAACCCGGTTCGCATGAATCGATTCTATACCCGTCAGAGTCTCACCCTTGGTGTAATCATTTCCTTTGCACTTGTTTCCTTTATTGCCTGGTATTCCTGGGCCAATATGAAAAAAGCCCGGTTTGAAACCGGCGAGGTCAACAAAACATTACAATCCCTGAAGATACTGGAGAACCTGCTGGATGACGTGCAGGATATTGAAACGGCGAACAGGGGCTTTCTTATTTCGGGAAACCGCGCATTCCTGGCACCATATAAACAGGCCATCCGGAACCTGGGGACCGATACCACGGAAATATTACAGATGCGGGCCAACTATCCCGGCCGCAGGGATACCCTTGAACTCCTGGTCCGTCTCACAAACCAGAAACTGGAGATCGCCAATATGGCGGAAGGGATGGTGGAAAGGAACAGGGTGGATTCGGCACTCTCGCTCGTAAAGTCCGGAAGAGGAAAAGAGATCATGGACAGCATTCGTCAACTCGTATGGACCCTGGAAACAAGGGACCGGGTGGTGCTGAACAGGTCCAATGCCATCCGCGAAACAGCCGCCACTACAACAGCCCGTCTCTTTGCTCTGCTCAGCGCCGGCTTTATTGCAATAACCTCCCTGTTGTTTTATATTACCCGCCGGGGGCTGAGGAGAAAAGAAATTTACGAAGCCCGGATCGCTTATCTCGCCAGCCTGACCGAACGGACCAGTGATGCGATTGTTTCTGTCAATGCGAACCAGGAGATCATCTCCTGGAACAAAGGCGCCGAAAATATATATGGTTATACCACGGCTGAGGCAGTGGGAAAAAAAATAAGCGCGCTTGTCCGCAGCGGGATCCGGGAACAGGGGGATGAGGCGATCAAAAAGGAGATTGCCGAAAAAGGCTCGGCGGAATTTGAGTCCAATGATTATACCCGCGATGGGAAAAGTATCTTCTGCCATGTTTCCATGACCGCCCTGAGGGATCACCAGGGACAGGTAACCGGCTTTGTTTCCGTTGTAAGGGATATCACGCAGCGAAAACTGGCAGAGAAACTTATTTATGCATTCAATCACGAGCTGGCGGAAAAAGTCAGGGAGAAAACCGAAGATATCAGGAAGGGAGAAGAAAAGCTCAGGCAGATGCTCGACAGCGCGGTCAGCGAGTTCTATGTGATTGATCTTGATTACCGGGTTATCCTGATCAGTAAGATGGCTGAATACAGCCTGGAAAGAGCCTGGGGTAAAGCGGTAAGGACCGGTGATACTGTAACAGAAAAGATACCGGCTGAAAAAAAACAGCTGATCCTGGCGAATTATAAAAAGACATTTGAGGGGGCGTTTATTGAATATGAAACCCGGCTGGAGCTGAAAGATGGGATCAAATGGGTAAACATCACGTATAACCCGGTCAGGGGCGAAAAAGGAAATATTACCGGGGCATTTATCGGTACCAGGGATATTACAGCCCGGAAGGCAGCCGAGACGGAATTGCAGGAAAGTGAGAACCGGTTCAGGGCCATTTTCAATACCCAGTTGCAACTGGTATGCCTGCTGGATAAACAGGGTACCGTGCTTGAAGTCAATAAAACTGCATTGGATATTACGGGCTACAGGAATGAGGATATCGTCAATAAACCTTTTTGGGAAATACGTTTATGGCAGAATGAGAACGAACGGGTTGAACGAACACGGAGATTAAGAGAGGCCATTGCCCGGGCTGTTGCCGGCGAATTTGTGCGGTATGAAGGGACCATTCAACTGCCCGGCAAAGAAGTGGATGTGTTTGATTTTTCCATTAAACCGGTACCGGGTGCTGACGGGGAAACACAAATGCTGCTGATCGAAGGCCGGCTGATCACGGAAATTAAAAAGGCGGAGAACGAGGTCAGGGAAAGTGAAGCGAAATACCGGGCTTTTTTCGAATACAGTATGGATGGAATCCTTCTTTTATCCGCTGGCGGAGAAATACTGGCTGCCAACCCGGCTGCCTGCCGGATGTTCGGGATGACGGGGGAGGAGCTCATCCGGGCGGGCAGAAACGGAATTGTGGACCCGGCTGATAAACGATTGGAGGAACTGTTCGGCGAAGAACCGCAAAAAGAAACCTTAAGCGGGGAACTGAATTTTATCCGGAAAGACCAAACGAAATTCCCCGGGGAATTCAGTTCGGCCGTTTTCATGGACGCATACGGGCGGGAAAGGATCAGCCTGATCATACGGGATGTAACCGAACGGAAACGGATCGAAGCCGAGATCCGGCAATCAAACCAGCGGTTTGAAATGATCTCCCGAACCACCAATGATGCGATATGGGAATGGGACCTGTTAACCGGGATGAAATGGGCCAATGAGACACACCAGTTATTATATGGATTAAAACCGGGAGACCCGGTACCCGGTGAGGAAGAGTGGAGAAGCCATATTCACCCGGATGACAGGGCCCATATCGTAAACCGGCAGGAAGCCACACTGGCATCCGACAGGAATGTGTTTATTTCTGAATACAGGTTCCGGACCGTACGGGGCGGTTATGTGTACCTGTTTGACCGGTGCTATATTGAGCGGGACCCCGAAGGCCTGCCGGTACGCATGACCGGTAGTATGATGAACATTACAGACCGTAAACATTCAGAAGAAAAACTCCGGGAAAGTGAGCAACGCCTGCGTCTTTCGATGGAAGCCGCCAAACAGGGGCTTTATGACCTGAATTTACAAACCAATGACACCATCGTCAATGAGCCATACGCGCTGATGCTGGGCTATGATCCCGGTACTTTTATCGAAACGAAGGAAAACTGGCTGGAAAGGATACATCCGGATGACCGGGACGCCACTACAAAAGCATTTACTGATTATATATCCGGGAACACGAAGGAATTCACCAAAGAGTTCAGGCAACAGAAAAAAAACGGTGAATGGATATGGATTCTTTCAACCGGTAAGATCGTTTCGTATGACGCCGCGGGTAAACCCCTCCGGATGATGGGTACCCATACGGATATCACCGGCTCAAAAGAAGCTGAAGAGGAGCTAATCAAGTCACAAAAGCGTTTTCAGAACCTGGTGGAGAATATTTCCGGAGTTTATTGGGTTAACGACCTCCATACCCGGCAAACGCTTTATATCAGTCCCTCCTATGAAACGATCTGGGGAAGAAAATGCCAGGACCTGTATCAGAATCCTGCTGATTTCCTATATTCTGTACACCCGGATGACAGGGAAGAACTGACCCAAATCTACAGGGGGTTATCGGGCAATAAGCAGGTGCGAATCGATTACCGGATCATCCGGCCGCAGGGAGACACCCGCCGGATCGCTGCCCGGATCAATGTGGTCACGGGTCCCGACGGCAGACAAACTGAGTATGGATATGCGGAAGATGTCACTGAACAACGCAGGGCTGAAGCAGAACTGGTGGAGTCCAATGCCCGTTTCCAGATCGTATCGAAAGCCACCAGTGATATTGTTTGGGACTGGGATCTTCAGACCAATGAATTGTGGTGGAATGATAATTATTATGGCAGTTTGGGATACCAGAAAGAAAAAGAGATTGTCAGTAGCAATGAATGGTATGACCGGATCCACCCGGATGAGCGCGAAAGGGTGCGGCAAAATGCCAATAAAACATTTGCGGGGAAGAGTACGGTCTGGAGAGATGAATACCGGTACCTGAAAGCCGATGGCAGTTACCTGCATTTTCTTGACCGGGGATTTATCATGCGCAATGAATCGGGCATGGCGGTCCGTATGATCGGATCCATGACCGATATGACGCCCATTTATTCCGTGCAGCGGAAAATAGAAGAAAGTGAAATGCGGTTGCGTACCATCCTGGATACCGATCCGGAATGCATCAAACTTATTGACAGGGATGGTTGCTTTCTGGATATCAATAAAGCGGGCCTCCTGATGCTGGAAACAGATCAGATGGGCGAGCTGCTGGGCCGGAGTGTGCTGCCTTTTATTGCGGAAAAATATAGAGAGCAGGCGGCAAATACCATCCGGGAAGCTTTCGGGGGGAAAACGGGTGCGATTGAATACGAAATGGTCACGTTAAAACAGAATAAAAAGTGGTGTGAAATGAATGTGGTGCCATTCCGGAATACTGCCGGGGATGTGGTCAGTGTGCTTGGGGTAACCCGTGATATCACCGAACGGAAAAAAGCAGAACTGGCGGTTCGTTTCAGCGAGGAAAAGTACAGGACCCTGGTGGAACAGGCCGCCGATACCATTGCCTTGTATGATGAAAAAGGTAATATACTCGATACCAATACTTCTTCATACCGGTTATTGGGATATACCCGCGAAGAGTTAGCGGGCATGCGGCTGGACCAGGTCTTGCTCCCCGAAGAAATAGAAGAAAACCCGGTCCGGTATGATGTGCTCAGTGCGGGAATCTCCACGGTGAAGATCCGGAGAATGAGAAGAAAGGATGGTTCTGTGGTGGTCACCGAGGTCCGGTCACAGCGATTACCGGATGGCCGTTTCCTTTCGGTGGTGCGGGATATGACCGAGCGGATCAGGGCGGAAGAAGAATTAAAATCCTCTTATAAAGCGATCCGCAACCTGACCGCCCACCTGCAGAATATCCGGGAAGAAGAACGGGCGAATATTGCCCGGGAGATCCACGATGAACTGGGACAGCAGCTGACCGTTCTGAAAATGGATATCGCCTGGCTGAATAAGCGGTTCCGGGGGGTGGATGAAAAAGTAAACCAACGGCTGAAAGATTTGCTGATCATGCTGGATGAGACGGTGCAGTCGGTACGCCGGATTTCCTCGCAGTTAAGACCCAGCCTGCTGGACGACCTGGGACTGACTGCCGCGATGGAATGGCAGTTGGGAGAGTTTGAAAAGAGAGCCGGGATCAAGACCAGTTTGTCTGCCCCGCAGGATGAGATCCCCGTTCCGGATATTGCCAAAACGGCCTTGTTCCGGATCTTCCAGGAATCGCTGACCAACGTGGTACGGCATTCTTCGGCAAAAGAAGTATCAGTGGAATTAAAAGAAGAACAGGACCAGTTGGTAATGACCATAAAAGACGACGGGAAGGGATTTGACCTTAAAAGAGTGGCGGAAAGAAAGACCCTGGGTATCCTGGGGATGAAGGAACGGAGTGAAATGATGGGCGGGCGTTACGAGATCCGGAGCCATCCGGGTGAAGGAACAACTGTGGTAGTATCGGTACCTGTCAGTAAATTTGCATAACAAACAGAGAAAATTGTATGATCCGGATTCTGATCGCAGATGATCACGCCATTGTCAGGAGGGGAATGAAGCAGTTGTTGCTGGAGCATTACCCTTTTGCCAAAATCGGGGAGGCCTCCAATGTGGAGGAACTGATCAGTGAGATCATCAACCAGGAAGAAGAATGGGATGTGGTGGTATGTGACATGAACATGCCCGGCCGCAGCGGCCTGGATGCGATTATGCAGATCCGGGAGATCAAGCCGGGACTGCCGGTACTGATCATGAGCATGTACCCGGAGGACCAGTATGCCCTGCGGGTTTTAAAATCCGGGGCGGCCGGTTACCTGACCAAGGAAACCATCCATGACGATATTGTCAGGGCGATTGAAACGGTAATAAAAGGAAAGCGCTATATCACCCTTTCCCTCGCAGAGAAACTGGCGGAATCCGTCAACAGCGAATCTGAGAAAGCCCTGCACGAAGAACTTTCCGACCGGGAGTTTGATGTATTCAAACTGCTTGCATCCGGCAAAACCATTTCTGAGATTGCCAGCCAGCTCTCCCTGAGTTCCACAACTGTAAGTACCTATCGTTCCCGGATCATGGAAAAAATGAAAATGAAAAGCAATGCGGAACTGGCCCGCTATGCGATTGAAGCCCGCCTTATCTGACAGCGGTACAGTTGTAGTTGAAATTCTACAAATTTATAGTGATTTGTATTACAATATCTTGACGGGTATTCGTCGTTATTTGTAGTTTATACAACCTCCTTCCTTTCTGAAATCTGAGCTCCACATACTGATAGTAGATGATAACCCGAATTTTATCAGCAGGATGATCAGCCTGCTCGAAGAGGTGAATGTTCCCAAACAAATTTGTATTGCTTCCGATTACTACAAGGCGCAGGAACAACTGGCTGCAGGTCCCCAGGATATTGTTTTACTGGATATCAATATGCCGGGAAAGAACGGGATTGAACTACTTAAATATATCCGGGAAAAACAGGCGGATGCGGAAGTGGTCATGCTCACCAATCACTCAGACGGGTATTACCGGGACCAGTGTACAGAACTGGGTGCCCGTTATTTCCTGGATAAATCAAATGATTTCTCCCTTGTTCCTGAGATCATAAGCGCGTATTGCCTGAATAAATTTGAAAAAAAACAACCGGAATAATGATGCGGATCCTGTGGAAAGATATAAAACAGATTATTGAAGAGACGGCAATTCCGCAGCATAAATTTATTTCCCTGATCAAAGAAGACGGAACTATTATCTCGGCCAATTCCCGGATGATCCGTTCCCTGCACCTGCCTCACCCGAAGGTGGCGGCCCAAAACCTGTTTGAATTGCTCCACCCGGTGAACAAGCCCCTTTTTAAAGATGGGCTTCGGTTATCTGGTAAGAATGGCACCAGGTTTAGCATGGAGGCCTGCCTGAAAAATGGTTTTTATCATCCGGTGAAGTGGCATATTGCGCCTTTACAGGCAGCAGGGGAACAACGGACCTATTTGTGCGTGGGACGCCAATTGCTTGATGAGGAAAGAACCCGGCTATTCCGACAACTGGGCGGGGAGCATAACCAACTGATCTTTGAAAGCCAGGATACAGGTGTTTTGTTCCAGGATATAAGGGGTGAGATCATCGCGGTAAACCAGAAAACAGCGGAGATTTTCAATACCACGCTGGAGCAATTATACCAGTTACGGAATGTGGCGGATCAATGGAATCGGGCCTGGTCTGTCTGCGGCGAAAACGGGAGGCCTGTTCTTTTCGGGGATACTCCGTTTATGAAAGCGTTGCAAACGGGTAAAGGGCAATCGGGTACACTGGTCATTCGCCTGAAAGACGGGGAGCCGCACTGGCTTCATCTCAGCTCACAGCCATTATATATTAATGGAGGAAAGCAGCCCTTTTCGGTGGTCACCAAAATTTCCGATATTACCCAGGAGAAATTGCTGATCGCGGAACTCAGGGAGCGGAAGGCCTTGTTGGAATCTTTTATGAAACTGACACCCAACCTGGCCTGGGTCGTGGATGAAAAGGCCAGCCTGTTATTTGCCAGTAACTATTTTTATGAATTTTTTGGTATCGATGAAACCGTCACTGCGCATAAAAGCATACTGAAACTGCTTCCTTCCGCACTGGCTGAAGCCATGTACAAAAAACATTTACTGGTGCTGGAAACCGGAACGCCTGCGGACCTGATTCAAACCATCCGGTGGGCGGACGGATCAGCCTTTATTTTTCATATTGACATTTTCCCCATCGAAGGGATATCCGGGAAGAAGGTACTGGGAGGGTATGCAGTGAACTTCACTGATAAATATGATGCTGAAAAAAAGCTGAAAGAAACGAATGAGCGGCTGCTTCTTTTGTCAAGGGCGACTTCTGATTCAATCTGGGAATGGGATATGCAAACCGGTCATATATTCCGGAACGATGCCCTGATGGATATGATCGGGTATCATACCGACGCGCCCAAAGGCCTTTCCTGGTGGCTCCGGCGGATTCATCCCGAAGACCGGACCCGGGTGGGGGATACCGTGAAAATAAGTACGGAGCAGGGAAGCCAGTTCTGGCAGCAGGAATACCGGTTTAAATGCGCAGACGGCACGTATAAACACATGCGGGATAAGGGGTATATCGTGTACGAGAATGGCCTGCCTGTAAAGATGATCGGCTCTATCCAGGATATAAGCGATATCAAAGAACTGGAAGGAAAGCTGATCGAAGAAAGGCTGCAGCGGCAGAAAGAAGTATCTGAGCTGGTGATACAGGCACAGGAAAAAGAACGGACACAGATCGGGCATGAACTGCACGACAATGTGAACCAGATACTTTCCTCGGCCAAGTTATTTTTCGAGCTGATCAGTTCCCCGGATAAAGAACAGTCTGTCTTTAAAGCCAAGGGGCTTGAATACATCAGTATGGCAGTGGAAGAGATTCGTAAGCTGTCGCGCGAACTGGTGGCACCCCGGCTAAAGGAAAACCGGCTGGTCCCCTGCATCAGCCAGTTGATCGAGGACACGCGCCTGGCAAGCGGGCTGACCATTCATTTCACTCATGACAGCAGTGCCGACCTGCTGACCGATGGAAAAAAAGTAACCCTGTTCCGCATCCTGCAGGAGCAACTTAAAAATATTATCAAACACAGCGGGGCGAGGCAGGTGGATATCCGGCTGGAATGCGAGGAAGAATCGATACGGATGACCGTAAAGGATAATGGGGTGGGATTTGATGCTAACCAGACTTTCCGGGGGATTGCCTGAATAATATTCATGGAGAGGGTTCGCTTTTATAACGGGGTGGTTAAGATCGATTCAGCAATTGGCAAAGGATGTGCGTTGCATGTGGTGTTACCCTATAAGTGATATCGTTGAGTCAGCAGGTTGTAATAACCCGCAACTACATTGACCGGGTGGAAACAAAACCGCACTGCCGGTTTACCCTTATTATTGTAGGTGGATATACTTAATATCAATTTATTCCGGAGCTATCACTCAATTAAAAGTACTTTTTAAAGTTATTTAGTTGTGATTGTTTTTTTTGATTGAGAACAGGCGTGTAAAAGACTGCCTGCTCTTCAAGCCATCTTCCCATGAAAACCCGTAACCCATCCCTCACGAATCAAGGTGTTTTAATGCCCGGCTCCCGGGGAATTGAACATTTCCGTCACTATCCAATACACTATGCAAACGGGAATACAAAATAGTTTTTCCTTTTCTCAAAGCAAAGAACGGACGAATACATTGGTTAACAGCCTTAGTGTAGGTGTATTATTACAGGGTCCGGAAACCGGGATTTTTTTCTGTAACAAAGCCGCTTCTGCAATCCTGGGTCTTGCGGAGGCAGAAATTTGCCGGCGTTCGGCCTACTCTCCGGACTGGGAAATATGTCACGAGGATGGCTCACCGTTTGCACCAGAGGAGAATCCTTCGGCCGTTGCTATACGCACAAAGAAAGCGGTCAGTAATGTTGTCATGGGTGTATGGCGGCCTGCAACGGATGACCGGGTTTGGTTACAGGTGCATGCGGAGCCATTGCTGGACCCGGAGGGACGGGTGATAGAAGTAATTTCCAGCTTTATGGATATTTCAGAACACCGGGCTGCGAGGGAAAAACTGGCCTGGTTGTACCAAAACCTGGAGATGAGGGCTTTTGAAATTGCTGCCACCAACGCAGATCTTGAAAAATTTGTATATGCAGCTACCCATGATTTACAGGAACCACTCCGGCTGATCAGCAGTTTTGTTCAGTTACTGAAAAAAAAGTATGAACACCAGTTGGATGACCAGGCCCATGAATATATCAATTACGCGGTAGAAGGGGCCAAAAGAATGAAAAGACTGATCCTCGACCTGCTGGAATACTCCAAATTTACCGGTAGGGGTATGATTTTGGTTCCGACGGATATGAATAAAATAATGGAAGAGGTACAGCGTACTGTAGCAAAACAACTGAAGGAGGCCAATGCCAGCCTGATTCTTCATCCGTTGCCGGAAGCCCTGGTACACCCGGCTCTGATTGCCCAACTTTTTGAAAACCTGATTGATAACGCGCTGAAATACAGAAGCGATAAAATCCCGTCTGTCGAAATCAGCTGCAAAGAAGAAGAAGGAAAATGGCAATTTAGTGTGAAGGATAACGGGATCGGTATCGAAACGGGTTATTCGGAGAAGATATTCGACCTTTTTCAACGGTTGCACAACAACGGGATATATGAAGGAACCGGGGCGGGGCTGGCGATTTGCAAAAAAATTGTGCAATTGCACCGGGGAGATATATGGGTGACTTCGGAACCAGGCCAGGGAAGCACTTTTATTTTCACCATTCCTGCAATACAGGCAATGTCGTATGAAAAAATTTAAAAAACAGTTGCTGCTTTTTCTGTATGTCTCATTACTGATTGTGGTGGGAAGTTTTACTGTACTGCTGATTAATTATAAAAGACAGGTGCGTTATCAGAAGGATAACCTGGTAATCGAGAAGAGCCTGATACAGGCTGATTCGCTTATAACAAATCTGTTGCAGCTCGAATCTGATAAACGGGGATTCCAACTGACTTCCGATATCAGCTACCTGAAAAATATCTACCGGATCAGATCGGGTTGTGACCGGAATATCACAAACCTCAGGAAAAACCATAATAGCGGTGCCACTCCTGCCGTCATCGGGCGTATTGATTCGTTGGTAAAACTGCGGCTCTCCAACCTGGACAGCGGAATTATTATTTTCAGGTCTGCGGGTCCGGAAGAAGCGGTGGCGTTCATGCAGCAGCAATCAAGAAAGAATACCCGCGAAATACTTGTTGCCCAGTTGCAGCTTCTGAAATCGGGCTTCCTGAAAGAGCTGGAAGAAAACACTGTGGGTATCAATACCAGGAATGAAAGAAATGTGTGGGGCCTGGTGATAATTTTGCTGATTTTCATCCTGCTTTTGCTGGTTACAGCCAGCAGTGTGAGGAGGGTACAGCTGAAAATGATTAAGAACCACCTCAAATTCCAGGAAGCGCAGCGAATTGCAAAAATTGGAAGCTGGGAATGGGATTTTGGAACTGGTAATCTAAAATGGAGCCAGGAACAGTTTAGTATTTTCGGGGAGGAAAGAGGGCAATTTGACCTGACCTACCAGCATTACCTGTCTCATCTGACCGGGGAGCAACAAGTTCGGGTGGAATCACTAGTCAGGAATGCGGTAACCGGGGGTACTCCCTTTACCGTGGAACATGAAATTATCCGCAGGGACGGAACAAAAGTAGTTGTACATGAACAGGGAACGATCCTGTTTGATGAGAAGGGAAGGCCGTCCGGCATGTTCGGAACTACCCAGGATATTTCGGAAGCTAAGAAGGCAGAGGAGGAAATCAGGGCAGAACGCAAACTGCTCCGGACCCTCATCGATAATATCCCCGACCCGATTTACATCAAGGATATGGAAGGACGGAAAATTGTCGCGAATAAGGCGGATATGGCGTTCATGGGAGTTACGGCGCCGAGCCAGTTTATTGGGAAAACGGATATTGAATTATTCCCGACTGAAGGCGGGAAACAGGGGCATGTAAATGACCTGGAAGTGATGCAGGGTGGCACGCCGGTAATAAACAGGCTGGATAATTTTATAGATGCAAATAGTGTGCAATACTGGTTACTTACCTCGAAAATTCCGTTGTTTGATTCGGAAGATAAATTGCTCGGGCTGCTGGGGATCAGCAGGGATATATCAAAAAGAATTAAAACGGAAAACGAACTGGCGGAGGCGCAAAAAAGATTCCGCGCCATTTTCGATAATTCCGCAGAAGGTATTTATCAAAGTTCACCTGACGGGAAATTTATCATTGCCAACGCATCAATGGCAAAAATATTCGGGTATGACAGCCCGGAAGAACTGATCGGTTCGATAACCGATATTGGCCGCCAGGTTTATGCTGAGCCTGCCGAACGGCTGAAATTGGCAGAGATCCTGCGCGGCAAGGGGCACGTGGAAAATTATGAATTTCAGGTATTGAGGAAAGACAGGGAAGTGATCTGGGTGAGTGCCAATATCCGGGTGGTTAAAAACCAGGCCGGGGAATTCCAGTATTACGAAGGAACCCTGGAAGATATTTCTGCCCGGAAAAGATCCGAGGAGCAGCTATTAAGTATATCCAACCGGCTTCAGGTGGCTGTAAATGCCACGAATATCGGTATATGGGACTGGGATGTGGTAACTGATACGACGGTATGGGACGACACCATGTACCAGTTATATGATATAATTCCGGGTGAATATGCCACCATCTCCGGGGGATGGGAGTCCTCGTTACACCCTGAAGACAGGAACAGGGTACTGGAGCTGCTGAATAAAGCATTGGCGGGAATCGAGGAGTTTGATACAGAGTTCAGGATTTTATGTAAGGACGATACGGTACGGTATATAAAGGGTAATGCCATCGTCATCCGTGACCCGGCGGGCAAACCCCTGCGGATGATTGGTACCAATGGGGATATTACGGCCCGGAAGAAAGCGGAGGATGAGATCCTTCAGTTGAACAGGAGTCTGGAACAATTCGCAAATATCACCGCTCATGATTTGCAGGAGCCAATCAGAATGGTGAGTGGGTTCCTGGGGTTACTGGATAAAAAATACAGGAATGCAATTGATGAGCAGGGCCGGATGTACATAAACCGGGCAAAGGACGGTGCAGACAGGATGACAATCCTGATACGTGATTTACTTGAATTTTCCCGTTCCGGAAATAAAGCGGCCAGGAAAGAACCGGTCGACCTGAATTATGTACTGGATCTGGTATACAAGGATATGGGTATTGTACTGGAAGACTCAGCCGCCAGCCTGCTCGTCCCCAATTTCCTTCCGGTGGTGGAAGGGTCGCAAAGCGCGTTATACAGGTTATTCCTGAACCTGGTGAGTAACGGACTTAAATTCAGGAAAAAAGACATCGCTCCCGAGGTCAGGCTGAATATGAAAGAATATCCGGATGCATGGGAATTCACCGTTCAGGATAATGGCATTGGTGTGCAGGAAAAAGACCAGCACAAATTGTTCCAGGCTTTTCAGCGTTTGCATAAGAAAGAAGATTATCCCGGTACCGGGCTTGGACTGGTGACTTGTAAAAAGATTGTGGAAATTCATGGGGGAAAAATATGGATGACGTCGGAATTTGGAAAAGGAACAGCATTTCATTTTACCTTACCTAAAATGCGGGCATAAAATCAAATTATGGAACCAAATCTGTTAATAAAACCCGGAGAACTAAGCGGTGAAACAAACCATGTACCGGTGAACCCGGAAGCGGAAATGCTGCAAGCCAGGCTGGCGGAACTGATGAAGGAGACCAACCAGTTTACCTATATCATTACGCATGATTTACAGGCGCCATTACGTATGATCACCGGTTTTCTGGAATTGCTTGAAAAAAGGTATGCGGACCGGCTGGATGATACCGCCCGGCAGTATATCGAATTTGCCATGAATGGCTCCCGGAAGCTGAAGGGGTTGATATTTGATTTGCTTGAATATTCCCGGTTGAATTCTGTAACCTATGAATTTGAGGAAGTGGACCTGAACGGGATACTTGGAGTTGTGAAGGAAGAGCTATCTGCGGAAACCGGGGCAACAGGGGCGGTGATCACATCTTGTCAGCTGCCGGTGGTTAGAGCCAGTCAGAAATTGATAAAGCTGTTGTTCCGGCACCTGCTGGAAAACGCGATAAAATTCAGACGGAATTTGCCACCCGAAGTAATGATCTCGGCAGACAGAAAAAATGATGCATGGGAAATTGAATTCCGGGACAACGGGATGGGGATCGAGCCGGCTTTCCTGGACAAGATCTTTATCATTTTCCGAAAGCTCCATTCAGATGAGGCCCGGTATCCCGGCTCAGGCACCGGGCTGGCGGTGTGTAAAAAAATTGCAGAACTGCATGGCGGAACAATCGGGGTTACTTCCACCCCGGGGGAAGGGACAACATTTAAAATAACATTACCAATTTGAGTTCTATTATTCATTCTAAAATTCAGGGATATGAAAGATGTAAACATTTTACTGGTAGAGGATAACGAAGGAGATATTATCCTGACCACGGAAGCCTTTCGTGACATGGAACTTGTCAACAACATGTCGGTTGTGAGGGACGGGGAAGAGGCACTGCGGTTTCTCAGAAAACAGGACGAATTTGCAGAAGCCCCGACGCCGCAGCTGATCCTGATGGATATCAACCTGCCGGGTATAGATGGTAAACAACTGCTGGGCATCATTAAAAAGGATGAGAAACTGAGCGAAATTCCTGTCGTGATGCTCACCTGTTCGGCAAATGAAAATGATATAGACGAATGTTACGACAAACAGGTGAACTGGTACATTACCAAGCCGATCGATTATGACAAGTATACCAAAGTAATGCATGAGATCGAAGCGTTTTATGTATCGTTTGTGCCTTATCATAAAACCGCCAGGTAGGCTGAATTGCTTTTATTAACTATTCATTTTAAAAACCGGACTATGAATGAAATTCAGATTTTGCTCGTGGAGGACAATGAAGGTGATATTGTACTGACCCTGGAGGCATTTAAAGAACTGACCGTACAGCACACTGTAACCGTAGTAAAAGATGGCGCTGAGGCGGTTGACTTTCTGAGACGCGAAGGTCAGTACTCAGACAATGTAATGCCGCATTTGATATTACTGGACATAAATATGCCCCGGCTCAGCGGTATCGAAGTACTCGATTTTATCAAAAAGGATGAGAAATTAAAGAAAATCCCGGTTGTGATGCTGACGACATCCTCTTCGGAAGCTGATATTACGGCCTGCTATGAGAAATCGGCGAATTGCTTTATCACCAAACCGCTTGAGTTTGGAAAGTTCCTGGCTGTTATCAAGAGCATCGAGGCTTTTTGGTTTACTGTGGCACAGCTCCCGAAATCTGCCGCCTGATCAGGGTACGTTGTAGCAGTAAGGGATTATGCTTAGGCCGTAAGAGGTTATTACTTAAATTGGTTTATTAAAGTACATAGGAAATTATATTTAATATAATTTAACGTTGAAATATGGGGACGTTTGGTTCGGCAGAAGCAAACACCCCGGGAATCCAATATTTGTAAAAGGCCGATTATGACTAATCCGTTACCTGCTACGTATAATATCTATATACGGCTGGATGAACAAACCGTGCATGATTATTTTAATCATCACGACCCTGCTCCCCTTTATAAGCGCCAGCTTGATCATGCCTTTGAGCAATACATTTATAATTACCTGGTTACATCTAAAAGGGACGCTGTTTTTAAATACCAGGTGATCTGCATGGATTATGCGGACAAACGGTTTGTAGCGCCGGTCATGCAGGCGATCCGGAATCATTTTGAGCTAAAAAAGGCATTGAAGGCAGAAGAGTTCAGGAAATTCAAAAGGAGGACATTCTGGTTGCTGGTTGCCAGTCTTATTATCGTTTGCTCCTTCCAGGCTGCCTTTCCCTTCCTGTCTGAGATGCTGGATATTCGGATGTCGGATGCATTGCACAATGTACTCGATGTATTCAGCTGGGTTATACTCTGGAAACCGATTGACCGGCTGATTTTTTACTGGAACCCTTTTAAAAAGGAGCTGCACCTCCTGAACAGGCTTGCCTCGGCAGAGGTCACTGTGCTGGAAAAAGCGAAAATCAATGAAACAGGCAAAAAGAAAGTATCATAAGATGCTGGTTATACTGTTAATGGTTTCGGCAGAAATGCATCCCCAGGCCAAAAGCGGGCTGGAGAATTACAACTTGCTTGACCAGGGCCATCAATATACCTGGATGCCGGTTTTTCATTATGAAACCCGGAAGGGCGATTATGCCGAGATCCGGTACAATTATGAGGCACTGAATACAATTTCGGTATTCGGCGGCCGGTCAATTTCCGGTGGCCGGTCTTTTCAGTTTAATTGTACACCGATGCTTGGTTTTTCCTTTGGCGGATTTTCAGGAATATCCCTGGCTGCCAATGCGGAAGGGGAATGGAACAATTTATACATATCCAGCCAGTCACAGTATAGTATAGCCATCCGCGCAGTTAATTCAGATTTTTTCTTTAACTGGTCTGAATTGTGTTACAGTATTGCTGACCGTTATTTTTTCGGGGGGGCTATTCAATATACGCTCGGGAACGGGATACATGAGCTGGACCCCGGGCTTGTGGCGGGCGTTAATTTCAAAAACATTTCCATTCCTTTTTACATATTCAGGCCCTTCAGTGCGAAAGGCTATTATATACTGGGGGTCAATTTTCAATATAATATCCGCGGGAAAATGACAAAGTGAGAATTGCGGGGGACCGGGTAGTACCAATAGATACGAATTTTTGGCAAATAAAAAGAGGTTAAGGTATAAAATACAATTACAAAAAATCCAACCATGAAAAATCTGATTGTCATTTTTTTAATTCTGTATGGCACGGCCATCAGGGCCCAGGTAAAAATTGGTAATAATCCGGGAACGATTGATGCCAACTCATTGCTGGAAATGGAAAGCACCAACAAAGGGTTTCTTCCACCCCGGGTGGCCCTGAACAGTGTCAGTTCCGTTTCGCCCTTATCCGGAACGGTTCCCGCCGGTATGCTGGTCTTCAGTTCAGGCGGCTCACTATCGGACGGGTTTTATTACTGGAGCGGGTCTGAATGGCGGCAGCTGTCAACCGATAAACTCAATGTGGTTGCTAAATCTGCCAATGCCACTTTGATCAAAACAGAAAACTTTGTTCTGGCAAGCAACGATATTACCATAACCCTTCCTGTAGTGACTTCCGACGACAACGGGTTGGTAATTTATGTAAAAAATAACGGCATCCACACAGACCTGGTTACCGTGCAGGGTAATGGCGGAGCGACCATTGATGGGCTAACCGGTTCCACGCTGACCCGGTATATGGTAAAGGCTTTTGTTGCAACGGGAGGGAACTGGGTACTGAAGAGTGGCGGGCACCCGGCGGAAGACCATGTGCTTGATGTTGATGAAAACAGCAGCTGGACAACTATTCAGGAAGCAGTTGAGTTCCTGGAATTACATATGACAGGACCTTCCGTGATAAGACTGGCGGATGAAAGCTATGGTATCGGACAGACAGTAGTCGTGAATCTGCCTTTTGCACTGACCATTCAGGGGCTATCCTATGGTACGGCAAATATCGTTGCCGCAACAGGGCTGACCAACCAGCCAATGTTCCGGTGTATTACGGAATGTTATTTTAAAATGCTGAATTTCGATGCGACCACACTGGCCGGGTATGGCACCGCTGCAGGCGAGGACGCCATCCGGTTTTTAGGTACCGGGACATATAATGAAATCAAGGATTGCACATTTGACCGGTTTTATAATACCATCCTCGATTCCACTGATGCGGAAATCTGGGTGTTTGAGACAGATATTTCCAATTCAAACGGAAGCGGGATACTGGTGCATGGAGCCGATGCCGGCGTTAAAGTAAAAGTGGCCGAAACTGATTTTATCGGCTGTAATTATGGTATTAACCTAAGTAAGGGATCCGGCGCCACCGTTCAACTTGCCTCAGGCGGCTACTATAATTTGAATGCCGGCGATACGGCTATAAACTATATTCCCGCCACTTTTTCGTTTACCAGTTTGTCGATCACAGGAAATTCATGGAACAATACCGGGAAATATATTGAAGGGTTTGATTTTAGCCGGTCAGACGGACGCGATGCGAATGCCATCCTGGAGAGCAATGCCGGGATGGGGGATAAAAAGCCCAACTGTTTTATCAACCTGCTTAATGGAAATACTACCACCACATTGACAACAGCCAATAATTGGTACAAGGCCAACTGGACCAATACATCCTCCCAGACCACAAAATGGACCATTGGAAATAACCGGATCACCTACCAGCCAACCAACAGGCGGGACGCGCTGATCGTTATAACCGGAAACCTTTCGGTAAATAATTCCAGCAGAACCATTTCACTGGGCCTGGTGAAAAATGGTGTTTCCTCAACCCGTTACGGGGAAACCACCCTCCGGACCAGTTCCAGCGGAACAGCATCCCAGTTCTCTACTGTCATCTACCTGCTGGATATTTCACCGGGCGATTATTTTGAAGTTTATTGTTCTTCCACGAGCAGTGGTGATATTATCACCGTACTTGACCTGAACTGGCAGGTAACGGCACAATAAAATGGTTTTGTAATAAATCCTCTATGTATGAAATTCAGCCTGATCAGCCTGTTTTTAATGGTTAACAGCCCGGCGCTTATTGCACAGGATACCTTGCGTAATACCGGGAACCTGCAGGTTCATGCCGGAGCATCTGTAGCCGGTTACGGAAATTTTATAAACACGGCTACGGCTGTATTTACGAATAACGGTAACCTGTATCTTAAAGGCAACCTGGTCAATGATGAAATTGCTATGTCCGCCGGTACGGGTACCCTGTACTTAAATGGCACTGTGCAGCAACAGGTGAATGGCAGCCAGGTTTTCAGGACCTTTAACCTGAATACCAATAACAGCGCGGGTATTTTACTGAATAACGAACTCGATGTAAGCGGGGCGCATACCTTTACAGCGGGGTTGATTGCCTCTTCCCTTACTCCCAATTACCTGGTTTATGAGGATGGATCTTCTTATTCGGGAGATAATGACAGCCGCCATGTAACCGGTTGGGTTAAAAAGATCGGATCTTCCGGTTTCACCTTCCCGGTGGGAGACGGGACCTATGAACGGGTGGCCGCTCTATCGGCCTTATCAGGCAGCGCGGAATTCAACTGTAAATATTACACCCCGGGATTTAATATTTTCAACCTGGCCTCTCCGCTGGTACAGGTAAGGAGCAGCGAATACTGGCAAATGGATAAAGTTAGCGGGGGATCGGCCCGGGTAACCCTGAACTGGGATCATGCTAAAGTACCCATGGACAATGTGCTGCTCAGTGATATTACCACGGCTTATTATACAGGAGGTAGCTGGACTGATGCCGGGGGGGTGGCGTCGGGCAATGTTACTACTACAGGCTCTGTAACGTCAAATTTAGTCAGCAATTTCGGCTCCTTTACCCTGGGATATAAGTCATTCCCTGTTCCACTAAAACTGATTTCGTTTACCGGCGAAAGGACTGCTGGTATTACGATGCTCCGGTGGATCACGGAAAATGAGGAGAATATGAACTATTTCGAAGTGGAGCGGAGTTTTGATGGAACCGGGTTTAGCTCCGTCGCGGTACAGGCAGCCCGGAACCGCGGGCAACGTGAAATTTATACGATGCAGGACCCTGTATCTTTCCGGGGATTGGCTTACTATCGCCTGCGGAGTATTGACAGGGATGGGAAATTTTCTTTCTCAAAAGTGATTGTTGTTTCCGAAACGGATGCATCCGGTGGCGGTTTTTTGGTGATCAATCCTGTCCGCACCCATATTACCATCCTTAACCGTACCGGCAGGGAGGGACGATTCAATTACCGGTTGTATAACCTGGCCGGACAGCAGGTACTGGAAGGAACTGCAACGATGACAGCATCGGGTGGAACCGTCTTAACGGTACCCGGGCAAACTGCAAACGGATTGTATATCCTGGAACTGACCAATGCAGAGGTGAAATTCAGCCAGAAAATACTAATTGGAAGATAGCAAGGGGAGAACCAGGGGGTTATTTATGTCTTCTTTCCAGCGTATCCATCACATCCGCCAGTGAATATCCTTTGGCCTGTAACAATACCAGGTAGTGAAACAGCAGGTCGGCGGCTTCCCCGAGGAAGAGCTCCCGGTTATCATCCTTACTTTCTATGACCAGCTCCACGGCTTCTTCCCCCACTTTCTGCGCTACTTTATTGATCCCTTTAGCAAAGAGGGAAGAGGTATAAGATTTTTCAGAAGGATTATTTTTCCGGTCAGCAATGATGCGCTCCAGTGTTTCCAGTGAAAAAGGGGGATTTTCTTCATTGAAGCAGGTTGCTGCGCCGGTATGACAAACAGGCCCGGCCGGTTCCGCCCTGATCAGCAGGGTATCATTATCGCAATCCGGAATCATCTCTTTGATGTAAAGAAAGTTTCCGGATGTTTCTCCCTTGGTCCAGAGCCGTTGTTTGCTGCGGCTGAAAAAAGTGACCTTCCCTTCCTGCTGCGATTTCAGGAACGCGGCTTCATTCATAAATCCCAGCATCAGTACCTGCCGGGTTGCGGCATCCTGTACGATCACGGGTACCAGCCCGTCGGTATATTTGGCAAAATCAGGTTTCATATCAGTTTTTTGATTTTTCGTTTTCCATATTGTTCTCCTCCTTCTTTTTCAGCGTCTCCAGTAAACGGGTATAGGCTTCCATCCTTCTTTCATGCTGGTCCTCTAACCGGGCCTGCCGTTGTTTCTCAAAATGCTGAACAAAGAACCAGGCCAATGCCAGGCAGATAAAAACAAGCATCATAAGCGGACAGGGATATTTTGTGCCTGTAAATATCGTTTTAAATCCGGGATCGGAATTTCCCTGAAATGAAAGATGCTGGCCGCCAGTGCCGCATCGGCATGGGCTTCCAGGAATACTTCAGAAAAATGTTCCATCCTTCCGGCACCCCCGGAGGCAATTACAGGG